>JBKJOH010000338.1:0-40677 GCA_046593295.1 Polaromonas sp.
GTTGTTTGAGCTGTTCAACAAACACAGGCGCAAACAGCAGGCCTGAAGCGACTCATATCAAGGCAGAGTCGTGCGTGAAAAAACCATGCGCGCCGGGGGTGCCTCCGGTGGCTTGGCGGGGGCCTGCAGGAAAGAAAAACAGCAGAACTCGCTAACTCAAGTCAGCTTCAGGCCCATACCTGAATTGGAAAATACTACCCTCTTTCATGTCAACCGATCAACTCCCCGCCACCTTCATCCTGTTCACCAAAATCGATCCCACCGTTTTCGCCCCGTAGTTGTACGCATCTGCTCCCACGGCCTGTATGCCCATGAGCATATCTTTCAGGTTACCGGCAATCGTGATTTCTTCGACCGGGAAGGCGATTTGCCCTTTCTCGACCCAGAAGCCCGCCGCGCCGGGTGAATAGTCGCCCGTCACGTAGTTCACGCCCTGGCCCATCAGTTCGGTCACAAACAGGCCTGTGCCCAGCTTCTTCAGCATGGCATCGAGGTCGTCGCCCGCTTGCGTCTGGCGGCTGTTCATTACCAGATTGTGCGAGCCGCCAGCGTTGCCGGTGGTGCGCATACCGAGCTTGCGAGCTGAATAGGTGCTTAAAAAATAGCCGCGCACAATGCCGGCATCAACAACCGTACGCGCACGGGTCTTCACACCTTCATCATCAAACGGCACACTGCCCTTGCCCTTGGCGAGGTGCGGGTCTTCAATGATGTCGATATGGCTGGGGAAAGCCGGCTTGCCCATGCTGTTGAGCAAAAACGTACTCTTTCGGTAGATCGCACCGCCGCTGACGGCCTGCACAAACCCGCCTAGCAAGCCCGCTGCCAGGGGTGACTCAAACAGCACCGGGCACTCGCAGGTTTTGACCTTGCGGCTTTTCAGGCGTGACAGTGCGCGCTCTGCGGCATAGCGGCCAACCACGGCCGGGCTGGCCAGCTCGCTGGCATCGCGCATCGAGCTGTACCAGGCATCGCGCTGCATGTCGCCGTTTTTGCCGGGCGATGAAGCAATCGGCGCAACTGAAATACTGTGCCGCGAACTCGCGTAACCACCCCTAAAACCCCGCGTGTGGGCGCTGAAAAAATGGCTCTGCTGGGCCGACACGCCAGCGCCTTCGCTGTTGGTGATGCGTTTTGACGTGGACAGTGCCGCAGCTTCACATTCCAGCGCTATTTTTGCCGCTTCTTCGCTGGTAATCGACCAGGGGTGGAATAAATCCAGCTCGGGGTGAATGCGTGCAATGTCGCGGTCGGCAGGCAGGCCGGATGATTTGTCTTCTGCCGTAAAGCGGGCAATGTCGTATGCCGCCTTGACGGTTTGTTTGATGGCAGCATCAGAAAAATCGCTGGTGGCTGCATTGCCGCGCTTTTGGCCGACGTAGACCGTAATACCCAATGATTTGTCGCGGTTGCGTTCGACGTTTTCAAGTTCGCCCTTGCGCACGCTGACCGACAGGCCGCAGCCCTCGGAGGCCTCGGCAGCGGCATCGGTTGCACCCAATTTTTTGGCATGGCTGAGTGCGCTGTCCACCAGGTGTTCAAAAAAATCGCGGTGGTAACTGAAGCCTTTTTCGGGCTGGGTTGATGGTCGGGCTGCGGATGGCTGGCGCGAAACGGCTTGGGGGGTCTTTGGTGTCATATGGGTAGCTATGATACTGACTGTTATGGGCGCTTCTAGAAATTCAGATTTTCGGGATGAAGTGCAAGGCGCACGGAGCGCAGCAACCGCAATGTACTTCAGGTACATGAGGATTGCGAGCACCGCGCAACGCCGCAATTCGCCCGAAAAATGAATTTATAGAAGTGCCCTTATGAACACCAAGACTTCCAAGGCCAACAAGCCAGTAATCAAAGGCTACTGGTCCAACGGCCGCTTCGTCAAACCGGAAGAAATCGCGCTTGAAGAAGTCGGCCCGCCCAGCAAAACCCAGCTTAAGGCCGAAGCCGACGAAAAGCAGGCGCTTGGCGAGGCGCTGCTGACCCTGCGCGCCGACCTGATGGCGCGGCTTGATTTGCCCGACAAACTGTTAGACGCGATTGCCGAAGCGAAAAAAATCACCAACTTTGAAGGCAAGCGCAGGCAGATGCAGTTCATCGGCAAGCTGATGCGCCCGCTGGATGCAGAGCCGATACGCGAAGCCATCAACGAGCAGCTCAATGGTTCGGCGCAGCTCACGCTGGCCCTGCACCTGGCCGAGCAGTGGCGCGACAAGCTGGTGCTGGATGACGAAGCGATGGGCGCATGGCTGACCGAATTCCCCGCCACTGACTCGCAACAATTACGCGCGCTGATTCGCCAGGCCCGCAAAGACTCAAAGCCTGAAAAACCCGTCAGCTTTGGTGAGGCCCCGCGCCACGCCAAGTCGTACCGCGAGATTTTTCAGCTGGTCAAGGCGACCATGAAGAGCAAGGCTGAAGGTGGCGACGTATGACTGTTCCGTATGACCCGGTAAAAATCGGCATCGTCTCGGTCAGCGACCGCGCATCGAGTGGCGTGTACGTTGACAAAGGCCTGCCCGCCTTAAAAGAATGGCTGACCCGCGCGCTGCTCAACCCCATCACGTTTGACGAGCGCCTAATCCCCGACGAGCAGGCAGGCATCAGCCAAGCGTTGATAGCACTGGTTGATGCAGGCTGCTCGCTGGTGCTGACCACAGGCGGCACCGGCCCTGCACTGCGCGACGTGACGCCCGAGGCCACGCTGGCTGTGGCGCACAAGCAGATGCCCGGCTTTGGCGAGCAGATGCGGCAGATCAGTTTGCGCTTTGTGCCGACGGCCATACTGTCGCGCCAATGCGCCGTGGTTCGTGACAAAAGTCTCATCATCAACCTTCCCGGCCAACCTAAATCTATCGCTGAAACGCTGGAGGGGTTAAAAAGTGACAGTGGTGAGCAAATCGTGCCTGGCATATTTGCCGCCGTGCCCTATTGCATTGACCTGATAGGTGGGCCTTATTTGGAAACTGACAGCCAGGTGTGCAAGGCGTTCAGGCCCAAGTCAGCACTGCGCATACCAGCCCCTTAGAAAGAACCCTTGCGATGTTCCATACCGCTACTAAAAATAAACAAAAAACGGCCACAACCGTTGTTTTACGAGCGCTAGCAGCTTCTCTTTTTATAGCATCAGCAACTCTGGCGCAGTCTCAAACGCAGGCGCGCCCCGAAGAGCCCAGCCTGCCCTACACCATCAAGCCGTCTGACAAACTCATCAGGCTCAGTCGCGAGATGCTGGTCAGCCCACAGGCCTGGGCTGAAGTGGCCAAGTACAACCAGTTGAAAGACCCTAACCTGATCTTCCCCGGCCAGAAGCTGAACATTCCGCTGCGCTACCTCAAATCAAAGCCTTCGACAGGCAAAATCATCAGTGCAGATGGCGATGTCACGCTGGGCGGCAACCCGACGCAGCCGGATGCCGCGATTGCCGATGGCAGTCAGCTTAAAACCGGCATCAACAGCTCTGCCATCATCGAGCTGGGCGATGGCAGCCGCATCAAGATCCTGCCCAACAGCCTGGCCCAAGTCGTCACCAACCGCGACTACGCCATGCGCGATTCATCGGCCAGCGGGTCAACCAACTGGTTTTCAGGCTTGATGCGCTTGAGTGCGGGCGCACTGGAAGCTCTGGCCTCTAAAACCGCAAACCGTGCAACCCCGCTGAAAATTGAAACACCCACCTCGGTAGTCGGCGTGCGCGGTACCGAGTTTCGCGTCGCCTTTGACGACCCGGCGATCAACCCATCTAACGCAGCCCGCACTGAAGTCATTGAAGGCAAGGTCAGGGCCGACAACCCGGCCCAGCAAAGCGGCGCAGATTTACCCATGGGTACGGGTGCAGTGGTCAAGCCGACCGAGAAAGACATCAAGGTCGTCATTCTGCTGCCTGCTCCCGACCTGACGAACACGCCAGCCGAAGTACTCAAGCCCCTGGGTGCCTGGCCCATGCCCATGCTTGCTGGCGCATCGGCTTACCGGGTGCAGGTGTCCAGTGACGAGAAGTTTGACAAGATCGTGCGCAACCTCAAGGTCGAATCTGGCAACGCCGACCTAGCGGATCTGGCCAATGGCAACTGGTTTGCCCGCGTGCGCGGCATTGATGGTGTCGGACTGGAAGGGTTCGATGCCGTCAAGCTGATCCTCGTTAAAGACGGCCAGTGGCGCGTCAGCTACTCCAGCATGAACGTCTCTGGCGGCCAGACCGTACTCAGCTGGATAGGCCAGCAGTCTAACGGCCAGCCCTTTGTGGGCAGCGGCTATACCGCCGTGGTGGCGCGTGACCAAGCTTTGAAAGATATGGTCACCACTGCCACCAAAGAAGTCACCGGAAGCGGCAACAAGCTGGCCCTGGGCGACCTGAAACCCGGCGTGTACTTCATCCGCCTGCGCGGCAAGCCCGCACAAAGCAGCGCTACAGCCACTGCAAGCGCTTCAAACGTCATGGACAGTGAAATCTACCGTTTTGAAATTCCCAGCAACTGGGGTCGCAGTGTTTTTGACCTGACGTCATCGCTACAGGCTGTGAAATAGGCACAAAATTTCCGATTTTGACAGCAAAAAGTGGCCGCAGGCCTTTAAATACGGGCGTGACAAGCTACTAAATAAATAGCATCTACGGCAACCACATCACTTGCCAACCAGTTGGTTAAGCTTGTCGGCTTCAAAGGTTTCTTCGCGCGCTGCATCCATCGGCACACAGTCCCTGCGCGGACTGGCCGCTGTGCTTGACAGCGTCTCAATCGCCTGCCATAGCAGCGCAATCTGGTGCTCTTGCGACGAGGCGTTGTCGATCAGCCCCTTCATGGCCTGGCCAATGGGGTCGTCGTCCAGCGTGATGCCGTAGGCAGAAAACTTGGTTTCAGGTGCTGTAACATCGGCGCTTTCGCCCGCTTTGGACAGGATGATGCGTGCCGGAATGCCCACCGCCGTGGCTCCGGCAGGCACGGGCTTAATCACCACTGCGTTGCTGCCTATCTTGGCCCCGTCACCCACCACAAAGCCGCCCAGCACTTTGGCCCCGGCGCTGACCACCACGTCGCGGCCCAGCGTGGGGTGGCGTTTTTCGCCCTTGTAGAGCGACGTGCCGCCCAGCGTCACGCCCTGGTAAATCGTGCAGCCGTCGCCAATTTCGGCAGTCTCGCCCACCACCACGCCCATCGCATGGTCAAAAAACACCCGCTCGCCAATTTTTGCACCAGGGTGGATCTCGATACCCGTCAGCCCACGTGCGATGTGCGAAATAAAGCGCCCCAGCCACTTGAAGCCGTGCGTCCAGCAGGCGTGTGCCCAGCGGTGCAACACCAGCGCGTGCAGGCCGGGGTAGCAGGTCAGCACTTCCCAGGCCGTACGGGCGGCAGGGTCACGGTCAAGAATGCACTGGATGTCGGAGCGGAGTCTGGAGAACATACGCAGAGTCTACCGGGACACCCGACTTGGCGCTTAGAGCGTCAACAATGTTCGCTGTGACTGGCAATCCACGCCTGATTTGAGTAAAAACTCACCAATCCATTAAATAGTTCAACACGCCAATCGTTTGTCGGGCAAACTACATTGATAGATGTGATGCGAAGCGTCGCCAACAAACCCAAACGCGAGAGTATTTATGGACACCCTTGCAAGCGGATCAGACCAGTGGACCCACACACAGGTAGCGGAGCTGCTGATTTCGCACACCGCCCTGACCGAACTGAGCCTGGACGATGCCCGCAAGATTGCCCAGCGTATGCACAGCGTGTCGATCAAGAAAGGCGTGGTACTGGTGCAAGAGGGCACATCCGCCAACAACTACATGCTGCTCATACTGCGCGGTGAAGGCGTGGTTGAGAACGAGTCCCTGAAAAAATCGGACTCCCTGATTCTGTGTGTCGTCGGGGCTGGCCACATCATTGGCGAGATGGGGCTGCTTGATGACGAGCCGCGCTCGGCCACCTGCACCGCGTTTACCGACATGGATGTTGCCGTGCTGGACCGCACAGCGCTGACGCAGTTGATAGCGCAAGAGCCCGCCCTCGGTTGCAAATTTCTGGCGGCACTTTTGCAACGCACATCCAGCCGTTTGCGCATCACCAATAAAAAACTCCGGGCGCTGACGCAAATCAACCGGACGCTGGAGCATGAAATAAGCGCCGTTAACCCCGCCCGGGCTGCACCCATAGCCACACCAAAGGCCGCTAGAGAGACCGACAACCCGCTGATGTTCTGATACGGAGGAGCCCGCCCAGGTTCTCAGTTGCCCTGCCTGCCTGCCGTCGCTGCGGCTTTTTGCAGCATCGCCTTGGCCACCCCGCGCAGGATGTGGATTTCTTCAGGGCTGAGTTGTGCGCGGTTAAACAGCTGGTTGAGCCGGGGCATGAGTTTTTTCGGTGCGGCGGGATCGAGAAAGCCGATGCCAGTCAACGCTTCTTCCCAGTGCCTGAGCATGCCCGCCACCGCCGCCGCATCGGCCAGTTGCGGCCCGTCGGTCGCGCTCTGAACTGCAAAGCCGCCAAGGGCTTCACGCCAGTCATAAGCAATCAGTTGCACCGCAGCCCCCAGGTTGAGCGAGCCAAACTTCGGGTCAGTCGGAATGCTCAAACACACATGGCAGCGGTACACGTCTTCGTTTTGCATACCAAAGCGCTCAGAGCCGAACAAAAAGGCCACGCCAGACGGCCTTACGGCATCAAAAGTGCCGTTTTTTTGTGCAGAATCAGGCTGTAACCCAATAAATACGGGCGCAAGCAGCTCCTGATTTAATAGCAAATTCTTGTCGTGACCGAGCAACTGCGCAAAATGCGCGCGCGGCGCCAGCGTTGGCGGGCCAAAGTCCCGCGGTGTCATGGCGGTGGCGCAGAGGTGCGTCATGCCGTCGAGCGCTTCATCGAGCGTTTCGACAATCCGCGCATTGGCCAGCACATCCAGCGCACCGCTGGCGCGCTGAATCGTTTCTTCGCGCCGCAGCACATTGGCCCAGCGCGGCTTGACCAGCACCATGTCGTCAAAGCCCATGACCTTCATGGCGCGCGCCGCCGCGCCTACGTTGCCAGCGTGGCTGGTGTGGATGAGGATGAAGCGCGTTTTCATGAGGGCTGTGTCAGGTCCAGAGATGAGCCGTTAAAATAACGCTATTGTCGCTGTCCCGGTTACCGGGTTGCAGTCCGGCGCACCCCCAGTGCGCGCCCCACACGCTCTTCTTCAAAATTTATGTCCAGCAATCTCCACCCCATGCTCAACGTGGCCATCAAGGCTGCGCGCGCCGCTGGCGCCATCATCAACCGCGCTGCGCTTGATATTGAATCGGTTCGCATCTCGACCAAACAGACCAATGACTTCGTCACTGAAGTTGATCAGGCTGCCGAGGCCGTCATCATCGAAACACTACTCACCGCCTACCCCGACCACGGCATTTTGGCCGAAGAATCGGGCAGCGAGCATGGCGCAAAAGATTCAGACTTCATCTGGATCATCGACCCGCTGGACGGCACCACCAACTTCATCCATGGCTTTCCGGTTTACTGCGTCAGCATTGCCCTTAGCGTTAAAGGCAAGGTCGAGCAAGCCGTGGTGTACGACCCCACCCGCAACGATATTTTTTGCGCCACCAAAGGCCGTGGTGCCTACATGAATGACCGCCGCATCCGCGTGGCCAAGCGCACCCGTCTGCAAGAATGCCTGCTGTCAACCGGCTTCCCCTACCGCCCCGGCGACAAACTCAAAATGCACCTGAGCATGTTGGGCGACATCATTCCCCAATGCGCTGGTGTGCGCCGCCCCGGTGCCGCAGCGCTGGATCTGGCCTACGTGGCCGCCGGTTTTAGCGATGGCTTTTTTGAACTCAGCCTCAAACCCTGGGATGTGGCCGCAGGCTCGCTACTCGTGACTGAAGCGGGCGGCCTGGTGGGTAACTTCACCGGCGAGTCAGAGTTTTTGTATGAAGGCGAATGTGTTGCCGGCAACCCCCGCATCTACGGCCAGATGGTGACCACGCTGGGCAAATACAGCAAGTTTGCGGGCACTGTGAAAGCCCGAACCCAAAGCACCCAAAGCACCCCAAAAGGCGCATTGGCACAAGCTAATGCAGCCGCTGATCGTGACGATGGCGAGGCCAACGACCAAGCCGTTGTTGTGGCCGCGTTTGAAAAAGCCAGCACCACGCTAACCGCCAAGCCCAAGCGCATCAAACCCGCCAGCACTGGCAACACATAAAAACCTGACCAAGGTGCGGCAGAAGCGACTTTGCAGTCGCTTCGCTTAAAGCATCTCCCCGCGGCACGCACGTTGACCTAGAGTTTCAATGTCTTGTATTCCATACATGTATAGAATACTGGTCATGTCACCATCACTTCATAATATCGCCAAAGACCTTCGCACCCTACGGATTTCCAAAGGCATGACGCAGCAAGCGCTGGCCGACGCTGCGGGTATCAGCCGCACCACGCTGGTTCAAATCGAAAAAGGTAAAGACGCTCAAATGTCCAGCATAGCCATGGCCGGACAGGTGCTCGGCGTAACGGTCGGCGTTTTGCAAGAGTCCCCAGAGATTACAAGGCGCAGGCAAGCGCGCGCTGACAACCAAACCAAGCTGGCCGCGTCACGCGAGAAGCATTTGAAGCTCGCCGTCAAGTTCGCACTGGGTGGCCCTGAGGCGATAGCGCTTAAGAAAGACGCGCTACGCATGGTCAAGCTCTGGCAAGACAAGCAGCTGTGCAGCCCCGTTTACATAGAGCGTTGGCTGAAGATTTTGAACGCCAAGCCGCTGCAGGTGGCGCAAAGCTTGACAAAGATGGACGATGAATGGGGCCCAGCGATGCGCCAAAACACGCCTTTCACCACATCATGAACATCGAAGACATAGACCGCGTGTTGAGTGCGATCCGTGACACCAGCGGACTTGACGAGTTTGTAGTGATCGGCAGCTTGTCGGCACTGGGTATTACCGGTGGCAACCTTCCAGCGCGCATGACATGGTCGATGGAGGTGGATGCCTACCCGGAGCGTGACCCCCACAGAGCGCCTGAGTTTTCTGAACAATTCGGCGAAGGTAGCGCCTTTCACCAGGCGCATGGCTACTACTTTGATGCAGTCAGCCCAGACCTGCCCACGCTGCCCGAAGGCTGGGAGCAGCGCCTAATTAAGCAAGTGCTTGCCTCGGGCGTAAAGGTTAAATACCTCGACCCCAACGATTGCGCGGTATCGAAGTACGCACGCTCCGAGCCCAAAGACAGGGAGTGGATCAGGGCAGGCATCGAAGCCGGCATTTTGTCTTTGCCCACCATCGAATACCGAATGCGCGAAACACTTTTCATTGACGATAGCGAACATCGCAAAGCCAAGGCATCTTTAAAAGAAGATACGGCGTGGTTCAAATCCCTGCGCCATCGCAGATAAACGCATACTCAAAATCAGCTGTTGATGCTATTGCCTCAGTGGCAGCCAAGGTAAAGCCGCACGCTGGATTTGATAACAGCATTGACCACGTCGTTGCCAGTGCAGAGCTTGATTTGATCCAGCAAATCAGCCGTTGTCTTGGCCGAAAGCAGCAGGTCACCCGTCACCCAACTGTTGCCCATGACAAGCGAAAACAGATGCTCCCCGCATTGGGCAAGGCTGGCCTACGTCTCACGCGGGGCCATGCTCAAGGTGCGTGGCAAGCTCATGCAGGCTGGCAAGACCGACAAGACGATGTTTGGCGCAATTATGATCGCACTGTCGGTGTTGATATTGACCGGAGCCGACAAGCCTATGGAGGCATGGTTGGTGGAGCACTCGCCCGCTTGGCTCACGCAACTGACAACCCGGTTTTAATACGCGCTGCCCCTCAATTTGAACCGCCACAAGGAACTAGCATGAACATCAAAGCCATCGCCTTCGACACCGGAGGGACGGTTCTCGACTGGCACTCGGGCGTAAGAGACGTATTTGCGGCCATCGGAGCAAAGCATGGCGTGACAAGGGATTGGGCGTCGATTACGAATCAATATCGGCACCTGGCGATGAAGGGCATTGTTGGGCAATCGCAGCCCGACTTCAACATGGACGACGTTCACTACAGCGTTTTGGATGAGGTGCTCGAGTCCAACGATCTTTCGGTTTTTTCAGAGAACGACCGCAAGTCGATTGCTCAAGCGTGGCACCAGCTCGCGACGTGGAGCGACTTCGCCCGCCCTCTGCGTGATATCCGAGAGCTGGTTCCGGTGGTTTCCTTCACCATGCTGCCGTTGTCGCTGGTTGTGGATGTGTCCCGGCTCAACGGCATTTCCTGGGACGCTGTGATCTCCTGCGAAGCCATTGGCTACTACAAACCTGATCCCCGTGCATACCTGCAGGCCTCGAAATGGCTGGCGCTCGCCCCCGAGGACATTCTGATGGTGGCCTGCCATAACTTTGACCTCAATGCCGCACGGGCATGCGGCTTTAAGACAGCATTTGTCAGACGCCCCAGAGAGTGGGGCCATGAGCCTCCCCCGGAGCCGATACCCCACCCCGATTGCGACTTTGTCTTCGATGGATTCGACGAGCTGGCAAGGGCCGTTCGGTCGATTGCAGCCCCAGTTGCAAAAAATCCAGCCATATAGTTGACCTTCACACAAAGGTGCCTTGATGACACCCACGACATAGATGCCTCGTCAAAAGGTTCGCTGCCTCG
Organism: Polaromonas sp.; assembly: GCA_046593295.1. Taxonomy (GTDB): domain Bacteria; phylum Pseudomonadota; class Gammaproteobacteria; order Burkholderiales; family Burkholderiaceae_C; genus Polaromonas. The sequence goes on from JBKJOH010000338.1 coordinate 10,619, forward strand.
ATGTCGAGTTGATCGGAGGCGCTTGGCCGTCTTGATAGACTCACTCAATGACTGAAGAGCCCAAGCAGCACACCCCCATGATGCAGCACTACCTGCGCATGACTTTACAAGGCGTATGAATGCTGGAGATATGCCTGTAAGTCATGCGCCGAGTCCCCCTTTGGTCCCCAACGATCGTGTGGACAAATGACGGCACTTGACGGCGCCACAGCCCACGACAAAGCGGCCCTCGCAGCCTACCCACCACTGCTAGCCCACATCCTGTCTGGCAAGGAATTCGGACCTCTGCTTGGCAGCGCCGACAGGGCAAAACATCAGGCTGAGTGGCGTGACTTGATCCGCGACTTGGCAGGACTGCCGCCCTCGTCAGAACAGCTCGCAGAACGCTTCCACACGCAGTGGCACGTCTGCCATCACTTCCTGCGCGAGCTCGTGGATAACGACGACCTGCTGATCGACATGCTCTGGGTCTGGCTGCCTCGATACGTTGGGCCAGACTTGGTGCTCTATCGCGGCGAGAACATCGACCGCTTTGAGGCCCGGCGCATCGGCACGGCATGGACCGACAAGCAAGGGACTGCCGAGATGTTCGCCCGGGGCCTCAATGCCGTCGGCAAGGGCGGCGTGGTGCTGCGCGTTACAGCCCCCTCCACCGCGATCATTGCAGGGCCATCAAAGCACTCGCTCTACCTGGGTGAATCCGAGTTCACCATCGACACGGGTAGGCTCGCGGGGATCGAAGCCATCGCGCGCTTCGGTCGCATTTGCTGATGGATTGCCATGTCGCGCTCAACTTGGGCAAGGGCAAACTGTCGCTGACCGTGCGGCGCTCTTGACCGAACTTCCAAGCCGACGCACCCGCCTGTCATTGCTCGACTTGGACCTATTGACTTGCTCGGTCCCATCGAGCGAAATGCCTTTGAACAGGGAGGCACCCGTGGGACAGATTCGATTGTCATTTCGCAGTCTTGGGCCAAAGCTAGCCGCGGCCGCTCTCTTCGCCTTTTTAATTTACTTCCTTGAATCATCAATGATCAAGTCAGGAGCATCAGCTATCAACGCAAATGCCAACGAGCTCGCGGCCATTAGCCGAGACTGCAACGATTTGGCCGCGCGGAACTCCCGAGATTTGAACGACAAGAATCAGCTTGGAGCCCAGTGCATCAGGGACCGCATGGCAAGCTTGGGCAAAAAAACTTCTCCCTAATCTGTCGTCAACTCCCACTCAGCACGCGAAACGATACGAAGCCCACAACAGTAGCCACGTTGGAGAGCCTGAGAAGATGACACCGACACATAAAATCAGTAAGTTACTTTGGGCTGAACGGATTCCGAGCTGCGCTTGGACAAAACAACTAAAAGGATATTCATGAGCGCGACTTCCAACCTAGTATTGATCGCGGCGATCGTCGGAGTTGCCGCCGTTGGATTGCTGGTGCTCAAAGCCAAGCTGGCGTCATCGGGCGCAGGGTCGGAGACCGCAAAAAATCGGTTCAAAGCCAAGCCACTGCTGACCCCCAACGAACTCGAATTCCTCGGGCGCCTTGACGCCGCAGTTCCCGAGCTTCGGATTTGCCCTCAGGTGGCCATGGGGTCGATCCTCGATCCCGATGTGCCAAGAAGCAATGGCAAGGCCTACATGCGGCTGCGCGGCATGTTCGCTCAGAAATTCGTGGACTTCGTCGCGCAGGATCGCAAGACAGGCGCTGTGGTCGCCATCATCGAGCTCGATGACCGAACGCACAAGGCCGACAAGGACGCCAAGCGCGACGCGATGCTGGCCAGCGCGGGATACAAGACGGTTCGCTGGCAGTCCAAAGCAAAACCGGACGCCGCAGCGATCCGCGCAGAGCTCATGCCGGCATCGCAAACTGTGCAAACCAACAAACCGTGACTAGGCGTCAGAAGACGATCAAGCTCCCCGCCTCGGCGTCTGCACGCTGCATCTCATTGATTTGAGCCTCGTAGCCCCATCAATCGGATGAATCGTCCCTCTTAGCCTTCGCCTTCATCGGCAATGAGCCTTGCTGGCTGCCAATGGATTTTTCGGCCAACCGTCTTTGGGTGTCCGCACGGATCGCGTGCTCGTGCTTTTCCATGTGAGCGATGAGAGCAAAGGCATGGGCATTGGCCTCCTTCGCGGCGAGAGCTTTGAGCATGCGGTATGGCGTGTCACCCATGGAAACATGGAATGGATCAGCTCCTGCCTGCACGAGGTAAACGAAACTGGTGCCCTCCTCATCGTTCCATGTCTCGCTGTCTCTACACAGGTAAGACAGCGCGGTCTCCCCGCGGTAGTTTGTTGCGGTTGGGTCAGCTCCGTGCTCAAGGAGCCAGCGCACGCCCCTCGGATCGGAATATGGCTTTCGTTTGGTCGCTGCCAGAAGGTGAAGGGCAGTCATACCGCCCACATGCCTGCGATTGATGTCAGCCCCTCCCCAAACCAGGAAGCGGATCAACCCGAAATCGAGCTGCTCGAAGTGCCTGGTCCGTCCATCAAAGCTTACAGCCTCGGCCAGCAACGGCATGTCTAGAAAATTTATGCTCAACAGTTTGAGCGCGATAGCCGCCCCGAAAACTTGTTCTTGCATGTGAGCACAGGCCACCTTTTCAAGTTCGGCAGGCTTGTCCCTGAGCTTTGCAAGCTGCTCAACGTATTCCTGAGCCCAGCCCGTCTTCAAGGCCATCGCGACGGCATACTCGCAAGCCAAGCCCCACGTTTCGTCATCGTCGAAGATTTCGCTCTTGTTCGCTTCGGTCAAAAACATCTGGGACGAAAGAATTTCATCGTCGCTCAGGCTAATGCGGAAGGCTTCTATCTGCTTCATCATCATTGTTGGATTCTTCATGAAAACCGTTAGCCCAACAGTTGATTGAATGCCATGAAAATCTGCTCAAACCGGTCCAGAGTTGCATTGACGGCAGGCGTGTCGGCATCTAAAAGTGACGGATTTTCCAAAAGCCAACGAGATGCTCCGAAGTGATCGAACTCCGCAACAGACGCAGGCATCATTTTGAACAACGCCTCCGCCTTCTTGACGATACGCGGTGTGGGAGCCGCAGCCATCAATGCCTCCTTGACCACCACACTGGCAACAGGCGGCTTGTATGCCCCATTGAGCATCTCGACGAACAGGTCGGCCTCGAAGAGATCTTCGACATCCGCTTCACTCTGCGCAGTGAAATCCGCGCAGGTATAGAAGTGCCCAGCTTTCAAAATCTCGGCCTTCTTCAAATTTTCGATCTTAGTCTTGTCACCGTTCGCAATGTCTGAGAGCACCGCCATATTGATACGATTGCCGCCAAAAAGCCTCACGAATGGCGCGAGCTTATCGATGCCACCCGATGGGCATAACGTCCATTTCGGATCAATGCCTACTCGGCCTCGCTTAGTCAGCGCTTGGGAGACGACTTTCAAGTAAAGAATGTCCGACGGTCCTTCGACAAGCCATGTGTTCGCGCCGATAAAAAGCGACTGTGTTACTTCATAGCCTAGCGCACCTTGGAGAGGGAAAAGCGTGTCGTCGCTAACCTCAAGAACGTCCGAACGCACCTTCGTTCCTTTAACCTCTGTGCGCTTGCCAGACTTCTCAATAATTACGTCCTCCACGATGCGGACATCGGCGAGCCGATCCATGGGCACCATAAATGGCGAATGCGTGGTGAAGATCACTTGGTGGTCAGGCAGCAGCCGCTCGACGATATAGCGCAGCAAATCGCCTTGCGCCTTTCCATGCAAGGTTAGGCCAGGCTCATCCAGCAAAATGATCGCGTTGGTATTTCCGGGCGTCTTCTTTAGCTGCTTGAACTGAGCAAGAAACGAGAAGAACCATACAAAGCCCGCGCTGCGCTCCGACAACGGAAGCGTAGCCTTGTGATTGGTGTTCTTGATCCGGATGTCGGCCACCATGCCGGTATTGAAAGGGACGGGATCTTTCGGCTTGGCGTTATCGATCTCGATGACAACTTCTAATGCATTGTTCTGGCTCCAGAACTGGAAGATTTCCTCAGTTATTTCGTTGCTAGCCGCCTCGCATTTGGCCTTGAGCTCCTCGCGTCGGTCCACGTTCTTCAAGTCTTCAAGAGTGGTTCCCGCGTATTCGAGGAAGTCGAGAAAGATTTTGTCCCCAACCGAAACCGCGTTTTGCTGTTTATCGAGCTGCAATTTCTCAATCGAGACCATGCCCGACATGCGCTCGAAGTGCGACGTGAAAAAGAACTTGGGTTGCCTTGCAGATAGGATGTCGAGCACTGCCTTGACGAAGCTCGAATCCCTGCACGTTTTGATATCCTGCAAGAGGAGTTCCTGCTTTGGCGTTCGCGCGGTCAGCCCCGAAAGGGCCTTGTCAGCAGCAGGCCCATCGCTCACGCCGTGAAGGACATTGCGTTCGGTTGCGTCGAGGGCATGCTTACTCAGCATATTTTCCAGAACTTTTGCGCTATCGATTTCAATTTCCGAGATGCGGCAGTCGTCGTCATACCTAAATCCAAAGTGGGTCTGGAAGGTATCGCCTTTGAGAACCCCTGGGCCAAAGCGCTTTTCAACAGCATCTTTGTCCGGACCTTCAAGTCGCCACCACGTCCGAATAACCTCTGCTGACCCGCTAGGGTGTCGGTCGTCGAATCGTGTCGAAAAACGCCTTGGGTAATCGATGACTTCGTCAAATTCGAACGGCTGGGATGGCTTGAGGCCGCGTATAGCACTGAGGAGCGCTGTCTTGCCGGCTTCGTTCTTGCCAACCAGGCAAGTGAGGCCGTCAATCTCAAATTCTTCGCTGTCTTCCACGGACCGATAGTTCTGGACGCGGACTTTTGTGAGCTTCATGACAACCTCCTCTTATTGATGTGCTTTTGATTCAAAAACTAATATCACTGCGAACTTTTTCAGAACTCGTCCACAGTGCTGCGTTTTGGCGGGGGGACATGTTCATTGAACGCCCAGCCCTCGTCAGTCATCTCGCCGAAGACATGCAGTTCCTCAGCATCTTCGACATTCATATCCTTGCACCCGTTGTAGATGCTGTAATCCAGCTCGTAAGTCACCGCAATCTGTGAACCAGAGATATCGACATCGGTTATTCGGACCGAGTAGACATAAGCTCGCTGGTCGATATGCGATACGTCGTGGTCGAGCGCGTCCGAAAAATTGCTCTCCTGGTCGTTGATAAGCGACTGCAGGAGCTCTTCCATCTCCCGCGCAGTCGGCAGAGCCGGAACAATAATCTTGCTCATGCCCACATCTCAGTCTTCGAACGATCGGTTCTTGAACTTCAACTGATCGCAGTTCTCGCGCACAGCGCGCTGGATGCCATCGTCAAATCCACTTGGCAGCTCAGCCTCGATCTCGATGGCAATGCGCAGCTTCACACCGGGCTTGTTGAGAAGCATGAGAACTTCCTCGGCCACGTCGGAAAACTGCACCTTGGCCTGATTCGGGTTTAGCTCCACGGAGCCAAAGAACATCGTTTTCTTGGTGGCGCCGCTACTCGTGCCGAGGCCCGATCCAGCGCGCGTCGCCCCCCCGCTTGTGGAGCCCGTGGAGCCGCCGGCCGCGCCAGTTGAAGTGGTCGAAGTCCCGCCTGTGGTTTCGCCCTTAGAGCCGCCACCCGCGCTGGCTCCGCCCGCTTCCTTATTCTTGGTCTGAGCCTCTCTCTCTGCTGCCTCCGCCGAAAGCTCGGCGGCGAACGCTACCGAAACCTTGGGCTCAATCAGTAGAAGCGAGTCGTCAAGGATGGGGGTAGTGCTCTGCGCGAAGTTGAAACCTTGAAAACGGCCCTCTTCGCGGCCATAGGCAATGCCAAAGAAGTCGCGAGAAGAGACGCCAGCCGCGATGGTGGCCCGCAGCGTGTCGGCATCGCGCAGCCTCGGCAGGTAGAGGTAGCAGCACGTCTTTTGCCACGTCTCCAACGCGCTGACAGCAGTCGCGTCCTCTTTCCAAAACCACGTTTGCAGCATCTTGGCCAAGTGGATCGGAGCCCACTCGGTGATCAGCAGCTCGTGCTCTTTGAGCACCTTCTCTATTTCCTCGGTCCGGTTCACCGCGGCCGGATTGATCTGGAAATGGTCCCACTGAATCTCGCCGATGCCCTTGCCGGGCTTTGCCTCTTGCAAGGGGGCTAATAGCCACTTGAAGGTCTCACGCACCATGCGTCCCAATGCTTCGTTGGCTTGGTCTAGGCTGGCCGACGCTTGCTTTGTCTGGTGCCCATCGAGGTTGAGCCGACCCTCCTTCACGTCATCGACGATAGACTTCCATGCAAGCGATGAAGTCACTTGGTCTTTGAGGCGCGAGATGCTGTCGGTGTCGGGAGCCAAGAAGATCAAACGGTTTTGCTTCTGGCGAGGCTGGTCTCCCCGCCCTTTCAAGATCGCCGTGGCCGCCTCTATCGCGGGCGACTGCGCGCCCTTGCTGAACGTCGCCTCAGGCGGCAACACCACGAGACGAAGTTGCCAGTCATCCGGCACATCAGACGATGGCGTAAAAACATGCACACCACCGAAAGTGCCGTTGGCAAACCGCAGCTTTTCCTTGATGAAGGGATACACGTCTTCGCGCAGATCAAAGCGGCGCTTGCGGTCCTCCATCTCACGTCGTAGGTTGGGACGGGTGTCGAACCAGAAGCGGTTGTTGGCGCTGTTGAGGTATTGCAGTCGGTCCACCAAGGCCCGCACGCCATCCTTGTAGTGCCCAATCACTTGGCCTGGCTGAACGCATCCCAAGAGAACGCGTTCCAGCTCAATGCCCCGGTGATGCTTGGCCCCTCCAACGGCTCCTGCGTCGGGGGCAGAGCCCAAGAACACGGCCCGCGCAATACGGCGGCACGCATGAATCGAACCAAACAGCGGACGCGCGTTATCGAGTTCGGTGGTCGCAGCTCGATCGCCGTCGATATCGCGTTCTAGCACTGGGTCCCATCCCTGCGGCAAGTAATAAATCGCCTCGTTGCGAGTGTCGGAATCGAACAGGGGCAGGCTGCCCGGCTGAATCATCAAATCGTTGTTGCCCGTCGTCCAAAGGCGATGGATCACTTTGGCCATGAGCTTCAAGACGCCGCGCGTGCGCTGGAAGTTGTCCAGCGACGACCAGTCCTCATATAGCCGGTCGAAAACTTCGGGGTGGATTGGGTAAGCGTGCTTCAATCGATCCAAGTAGCCGCTTCCCTGCGCCTCGGGGGGCAGGTCGCCCGCGTTCGCCGCGTAGAAGTCGGCATACGCTCGGCAAACTTCCTCGGCTGCGAGCCGGTCCGTGACATCGGCAAACAGCCGCCTGCGGACGATCTCGAAAGCTTCTTCGGTGGCTACTGGCTTCCACAACGCCTGCACCCGCCCGAAGTAGTGCTCCAAGGCCCGCAGAGCCTTCACGCCTTGCTGGCTTCCAGCTTCCCTGTCCGAGAACGGCAGCGAGGCCAGCAGGATCGCGTTGGGCACGGCCTTCAAGGCTTCGGTGAGCGACTGGATGAAGGAGAGCTGTGTGTCGTAGGTGCCGCCCGACAAGGTCTTACCCTCTTCGAACTGCGAGACGTAGCGGACCAGCTCGTCCATCAAGATGATGCAAGGCGCACTGCCACCGATGATGTCGGCCAGCACGCTCTTGCCGGGAGCCGTGCCATCGCGGTCGGCCTCCATCAGCTTGGCGAAAGCGGCCTCGCCGCCCAACTGCCAAGCCAACTCTCCCCAAATAGTCTTGACGGTCGTCTTGCCGTGCACACGGGGCTTGCTTGCGAGGTCCAACAGGTCCACACCATCGAGCACCGCCACGCGGGCTTTGGGAAGCTCGGTGATGCCCGCAGAATCCAATATTGGCGGGATGCCCTGCATCTTACTTGCAGGCGTCACTCCCTTGGCAAGGTGATAGACGGCAAGCAGTGTGTGGGTCTTGCCGCCACCAAAGGCTGTTTGCAACTGCACGACAGGATCACCGCCCTTGCCCGCGAGCCTTTTGACGACGGAGTCGAGCAGTAGGCGCATGCCCTCGGTGATGAAGGTTCGCTGGAAGAACAAGGCCGCATCTTGATATTCAGGCGTCGCGATGCCCTGATGCACCTTGGAGATGTCAGCAGCGAACTCGGCTTGCTGGAAGGTGCCCTTCAAGACATCTTCGTGCGGCACGGCGATTTCACGCCAAGGTTTTAGACTCATTTTTACGCTCCCTTAAAGATCGAAATTCGCTTGCGAACCCAGGTGCCCCTTCTCGTGAGAGGCGGCTTCGATCCCAGTCCAAGACGTGATCAACTCGTTGTAGGCTCGTGCGTCATCTGCCCATCCCTTGCGTTCGCAAAGGGTGTAGAGCCGATAGGCCAAATTTCTGATGGGGTCAGCCCTTTGTGGCATTCCCGCGAGTAGTGCTCCGGCCGCTGACTCGCCCGCGTCTCGCAGAGCTCGAACCAGTTGATGCAAGGCCTCCCATACAGGCGTGTTGTTGTCGTTCTCCGGCAGCCACTCGATCGGATATTCCGCTGGCTTGAGCAAACGCACCTTCCCAGCCGTGGCCTCCACAACGCCCGCATTCTTCACATGATCGACTGAAGTTCCCTTCGCTCGCGTGAGAACGTCGGCTTTTCCAAACTCTCCGGCAGCCCAACCCTGTTCATCGAACCAGCTTAAACAGAATTGGGTGTCCGCATCGAACTCGTCAGCACCCTCGGTTAGCATGCGGTTGATAAGTGTTAGAGCTGTGTGAACAGTCATAGGGCTGCCGTCAGCTTCCAGCACGGCGGAATATCTAGAGAAGATTGCCATGCCCGGCCCAATAACGGCCTGGGCCAAGTCCACAGGTGCCACAGGCGAAATTCCTTCTGCTCCACCAATCATCAACTCCACGGATTCAGCGAGATCGCTTTTCAACTCACGGAGAAAGTCGCGTCGCGAAACGCTTGGGGCATTCGAATCGCGTTTACTGCAAACGAGAACAATACTTGATGCCAAAGCATTAGCTCCAAGGCCCCGCATTCGGAACTCCTGCTCGCTTCGCAATGGCCAGGTTCCCGTAATTGCAAAGCCAGCTCTTATGACCGCCTCTAGGAAAGTTTCCCAGCCAGTGTTTCCCGTCCCTAAGTCTGTTGTCTCGGACTGCTTGAACGCGTAATAAATAGTAGTCGGATAAGACACATGTGCCTGCTCCGCCAAGCGGCGCATGGCTTGTGTCATACCTTCGAGGAAAAACTTCTCTGCCGCCTCCTTTCCTCCATGCCTAGCTGGTGTGGCAACTAGCTCGTCCTCTTTTGGGACCGCCACAGTGGCGAAGAGGTCTGGGAAGATGCTCCGCATTGGCTGTCGAAGCCAGACATAAAAGAAATCCGACAAGTCGGCGTATCCAATGTTGTCGTAATACGGCGGATCGGTTGAAACCACCTTTCCCTGAGTAATTGAGTTATCTGAAGCATTCGCTTGTGTGGCTGAACCAGAACTCACATTCCATGGAAGGGTATCGACGCAGTCCGCAATATATTGCACTGCCGGAAGATACCCGCCAACCGTTTCCATGAAGATGTTCGCCTCCGGAAAATCCCACGTCATAGATACGGTTTGCTTGCCAAAAAGGTTCATCACTTTTTGGTTGCCTGGGACCCACCTTGTGCACGTATTGGAAAAGTCGGAACAGCGATCCAGAGCAAATGCCAAGTAAGTCGCAACAGCTTCCCCGTAAGCACGTGCGCCTGCGCCGCCATCAGCCAATGCATCTCCCTCGACCCACCCAGCAGCTAGTGCGTCATCTTTAATCTTTATCCGCACGGCCCCAATCAACTCACTAAGAGTGCCCAATCCAACAATTTGCCTAGGAGTAAAAAGGTCGGCCCAAGTCGAAATTCCATAGTTCCCGACTCGAAAACCAAGCGCCTGCTGAAAGAATGGAATTTCCGGTCGCCATTTAGGTATTGCTGATTTGGCTATCCGCTCATGTTCGTCTGATGGCGACAGGTAAACCCTTCGCCGCCCACCTTCAGCAACGATTGCCAAAAGCCTCGTTCCCATCCGACCAGCCTTGCCCTCGTCCCTGATGTAATCGGCAGGTATTGGCACCCCAGACACTAGACACAAAAAATTCGCACCACGCGCGCCGGCCTTTGTTCCGTCAGATGCGCCTTTTGGCGCTTTGCCATCCCGAATCTCAAACCGGTATGTATCTCCGTGAACTATGGGATGGACATACGCTTCCTTCCCATCCTTGTTCGAAACGATGTAGCTCGAAACCAGAGGAACATCAACGTGTGAGAACGCAGGATTAGGACTCTTGACCGTTCTTGCCCATAACCAAGCGATCACAGGTGACTTACCACCACCATATTGCGCCGGCATATCAATTTCTGGGTAAAGACGTCCAGTATTCTTGATAGCTTCACCTAATAGCCATCGACCGTAACGCCGAATGTCTTCTGTGAGTCCTTGATTTCCTGCGTATTGAGTTGTGCGCCCCGCTGGTGCGCCTTTCGGAACCGGGCCAACAGGTTCTTTGCCTGAAAACTTTGGCGGAATTTCAAGCATCGCCTTGTTGATCAATACGGCGACAGGATTCAAATCTGACGAATGACTGGAGAGTCCCAGTCTTTGTGCTTCAAGAGGCAAAGCACCACCACCGCCAAACGGATCATGGAATTCAGGAACACATTCTGGATTAAAAAGGGTATTGGCTTGTGGATGCGCTTTGTTAAGTTCACAAGTCTCTACCCAGCTCTTTCGAATTTCCTCGCGGGCTTCAATCAGAAACTTCTGGTTATTCGTATTTTCCCATTTAACAAGGTCTCGGATTAGCTGGAATAGCCGTTCACGTTCGATCTTTGCTTTTTCTTTGTTCACGCCTCGCCCAAGCGATCTCTCATAACCAGGATCGTTGACCATTTGGGCAAACAGAATCGCTCTCGCTGCGGCCAGAGGGCGCCGAGCCCACCACAAATGAATACCACGGGGATGGGGCCCAATGCCAGGCATCTTTTCGTATGCGCAAGCTTCATTAATGTCATCCAGTGGCAGAGCGACTTCGATGAGCTTCTTTGGTGTTTTTATAGGGGTCATATTAATTCCGCCCTGTCTAGCAAGGATGCGAGGTCTAAATTTATACTGGTCACTGCCCAGTCAGGCTCTTGCGTGAAGGGGTTGCGAACGTAATGGGGGCCTTCATGGTCGTCGCCGTCGACGATCACGATGGCCAAGATAAATTTGTCGGCTTGGTTGAGCCCATACAGAATTTCGTTGCGAGTGACGGTGATGGTCGATTGGCCTTTCGAGCGCCCCTTGACCTCGATGTGGCGGGCTTGCGGAAGCTTGCCTTCATCGACGGGAACAATCGCCGTCAAGTCCCACCCGCACTTTTCAGCAGACACGTCGATGACCTGGTGCCCCTTAGCCTCTTCGGCTTTGCGAACGGCAGCCATGGCGACACGCTCGACACGCGCGCGGGCTTGGGCATCGGCAGACCACGTTGGGCCTTCGGCTTCGCCTCTTTTCATCGCGATCAGACCTGCGGGTATCACCAGTGCGCCGCCGACCACCACCGGCATGCCAGACACCACATGCCGCATGCCTTGCAGGCTTTTTGTGCGCGTTTCGAGGCGGACGGTCAGCTCGTCAATGGTGCGCCTAACGTTTTCCAACGGCAGGCGGACATCCTTGCCCGCAGACAGATCGGTCTTGAGCTTGTCGTAACGGTCTGACCAGTAGTCGATCTCCTTGACCAGCCGCTCGTGAATCGCTGCGAGGTTCTTGTCGATCTGGTGTTCGCGCCTCTGGCGGACTTCCTCAAAGTGCTCGGGCACCAGCTTGTCAGACGAGTGCCCCAAGGCAGCTTCTTCCAAGTCCTTCTTGATCCAGTCGGCATCTATCTCTGCGGCCACCACCGCGCGCTGATCGGGCTCTATGGGATTGAGGTCCAAGTGCGGCGCCCAGCCTGCATTGCTGATTTTGCCGTGCCGGTCGATAGTCACGAACTGCAAGCGGCGCGATACAACCAAGCCCGATTCACCGCCCTCCTTGACGGAGTGGTCAATCAGGAACAGAAGCTTCGGATCGATGCCCTCGTCATTGGGGTCTACCAAGACGGCGCCTTGCTTTAACTTGCCGCGGTGCTGCTCGGTCATCAAATCCACCACCGACTGCATCAGGGGATGGGCTGGGTGGATCAGGCTCGCGACGGCCTCGTTGGGCTTGTCATCGACGCGGACCTTGTTCTTCTCAAAACAGACACGTTCGTATTTCGTCACCACAGGATTCATGCTGCGCCGGTCACGGCCAGAAATCTGGCGGTCGCGCTCGCGAATCGTGGCAGGCACAAAGCTGATCTCGTAGCGGCCCGAGCCACGCGGGCGCAGGTCGCCACCGAGTCTCTCGAAGGCCTGGGCAAAGAAGGACCGAATGAAATAGGGTTGCAGCTTGCGGGCTTCTGCCTTCTCCATCTCCTCCTTGAGCGCGAAGAGACGGCGCTCGTCCATAACCTCTTCGGCCAAGGCGTTGCGGCTGATGATCTCGCGCAACTTTTCCGTTTCCATGGCCGTGCCGACGACTTCGCGCAAGTGTTCTTTGCGCGCAGGGTCCTCTCCGTAGCGGATCGCCTCGATCAGCAAGTCGCGCAAGCTAATGCCATCGAAAACCTCGCCCAAGATGTCGAACACGCGTCCACCCAACGCCTTGCGCTCGATCTCGATCTTGTCGAAAAGCTTTTGGAACACGTCGCCTTCGCGGGTCTCCGCGGCAACCATGTTCCACAGGTGGCAAACCTGCGTCTGACCAATGCGGTGAATGCGGCCGAAGCGCTGCTCCAAGCGGTTCGGATTCCACGGCAAGTCGTAGTTCACCATCAAGTGGGCGTTCTGCAAATTCACGCCTTCGCCCGCCGCATCGGTGGCCAGCAATACGCGGGTGTCCTTGTCGTTGCGGAACAGCTCCTGAACCTTGCGACGGTCTTCGCGGTGCACGCCGCCATGGATCATCACCACAGCCTCGAACTTGCCCATCAGCCCACGAATGCGGTCAGCCAAATAGTTGAGCGTGTCGCGGTGCTCGGTGAAAATAATCAGCTTGCGCTGCAAACCATCGGGTCCGCGCATCTCCGGCGTGTTCTGCAAGAGCTCGCGCAGCTCTTCCCACTTTCGGTCCTGCCCCGAATGGACCAGGGTTTTGGCCTGCTCTTCGAGGTGCCCAAGGGTAAAGACCTCGGCTTCGAGCTCGGCGATGGTCTGGGCCGCCGTGGCCTGATCGACCACCTCTTCCTCGAACTCCTCGTAGTCCTCAGGGGCCATGTCATCGGCTGAGTCCCAAATGTCCTCGGACGCTTTACTGGCATAGGTTTCCGCCATGGACATGCCGCCGCCACGCTGCTTGACCTTTTCTTCCTCGATGCGACGCTTCAACTTTTCGCGGCGACGCTTCAAGGATTGATAGATCGCCTCGGGGCTTGAGGCCAATCGGCGCTGCAATGCCGTCAAGGCGAAGCCGACCGTGCCCTTGCGCTTGCCATCGAGTTTGTCGGCCCGATTCATCTCTTCTTTGACGTAGGTCGTCACGTCGTTGTAGAGCTGCGCCTCGGCCTCCGACAGCTTGTAGTTTGCGGTGTAGGCCCTGCGCTCAGGAAAGAGGCGAGTGCCGTCAAACTTCAACAGGTCTTCCTTGACCATGCGCCGCATGAGGTCCGTGACATCGACCTTGTGCGCGCCGTCGCGGAATTTTCCGTAGAAGCGGTCCGAGTCCAGCAGCGACATGAAAAGCTGAAAGTCTTCTTCCTTGCCGTTGTGCGGCGTAGCCGTCATCAGCAGGAAGTGGCGCGTGACCGAGCCTAAGAGCTGGCCCAGCTTAAAACGCTTGGTCTCATTGATCTTGGTGCCATACCAAGTGGCGGAAAGCTTGTGGGCCTCGTCAACGACGATCAAGTCCCAGTGCGAATTGCGAATCTTTTCTTGAAGCTCTTCGCTGCGTGAAAGCTGATCGAGCCGTGCCACGAGCAAGTCGTGGTCGTCAAACGCGTTTCCGTTGCGGCTTTGGTCCATGAGGTCGCGGCTGAACAGCGAGAAGGACAGCCCGAACTTCTCGAACATTTCATCCTGCCACTGCTCCACCAGGCTCCCTGGCGACACGATCAAAATACGCTGAGCGTCCGCTCGCATGAGCAGCTCGCGAATCAGCAGGCCCGCCATGATGGTCTTGCCTGCTCCTGGATCGTCGGCCAGCACATATCGAAGTGGCTGCCGTGGCAGCATGGACTCATAGACAGCGGTGATCTGATGCGGAAGCGGCTCCACGTTGGACGTGTGGACCGCCATCATTGGGTCGAACAGGTGCGCGAGGTTGATCCGATATGCCTCGGCAGCGAGCTTGAAGTCCGCGCCGTCTGCGTCAAAGCTCCAAGGACGCCCAACCGACGCAATGCTCAGTTCGGATTCGTTCGAGCGGAAGAGCACCCGCTCGCCTAGGCGGCCGTCGTCAGCCTTGTAGACGACGGTGACAGCGTTATCACCCAACGGGTCGGCGCTTACCACTCGGACGACTCGTCCCTCCTCAATGCCAGAGACCAACGCTCCTTTGGCGATGGATTCGAGTTTCATTTTTTGTCCCCTGATTTATTGCTTCCGGACGCGTAGGTGGTCGCGGCAATGTCGGCCTCAAAGCCTGGTGCCAAAGCGGCACTTTCGACGCCATAGAGCGCCTGAGGGTTGCGCAGCCAAAGGTGATGTGAGGATGGATCAAGTTTGTGATGCAGGCTTGAATCGACTGACCAGCGCCGAAGAACGTAACCCGCAAGAGCCGCACGCGCTTTGACCTTCAAGACGCCCTCGGTCAATCCGTAATCCGCCTCGACCGCCTTGGGCTGTTTGATGCCAGGGTGAGCCACCAGCTCCATGTCCACCATCCGCGCCCACTGCTCATCGGCAGGCAGCAGCTCGGTTTCGGACACGTCTCCCTCGATCTCATGAGCCTTCGCGATGCGAGTCAAAACAAAGTCGCTGAAACGGCTCCGTTCTCGGTCAAAAGATCGCACATGCCAACGCAGGCCGTTATCTGCTAACGCAACAGGCACGATCTCGCGCTTCTTTGGACCTGACGACAGCGACAGATAACTCACGCGAACAGCCTTCTTCGCACACATGGACCGAGTGAGGGTGCCGAGCACTTCCATGTCGGGCTGCACGAACTGGCCAGGACCTTCGCACGGTGCCGCTTGCTTCAAACCAAGATCTAGGCCATCGCCAAAACCTTGCAAGAGCCACGCGAGAACGCGCTCAGAATGAAATTCATTGACAGGCCTGAAAGATGCGCTCGGCCGGTAACAACGTGAAGCTTGGTCATAGTCAAGATTGTCCGGCGCGACTTCTCTATACAGACTCAGGTCGCGGGATGCTGCTGCTGGCTTGATGCCAAACCTTGCCTCGATGTCGCCCCTGCGGAGCTCACCTGTGAAGAACGCGCGCAGCTCCAAAAACGCGAGTCGCTCGCGCTGGTTCTGCGAAACATCCAGTGTCTTGACCAAGAGCCCCTTTCTCGGGCCTCTCGCCCGTCGGCGAAGCAAGGAATGCGCCGATCAGAAAGAGAATACCACACTCATCATTTTGATTCGGGCTTTTTTGGCCGAGGTTCAGCCCAATTTCTCAGCTAGAACACCAAAAAATCTCGCGGGTCGAAACTTGACTTATCGGGACCAAAGTGCCTCATAAAAAATGTTTATCGCGGCCCAACTTTACGTTTTGCAGCAACCTTAATTGCAGGTTCATTGGCAGGTGGTGTATCTACTGAAACCTTATGTGAATCAAATTTTGGGGCAGCCACATGATCCAAATAGTCACAAGTTCTCTGAGCCGCTGCTGCTGCCTTGAAAATCGCACTCTTGTCGTCCTTCAATGCCTGCATCCATGAAGCCAAATACGCCGAATGCTGCTGGATGTGATCTTCACCGAGCTTGACCCCATTGAGGCCGGAACACATCATCGCTGCGCTCCATTCTGCGACCAACTCCTCCATCGCACGTTCGCGCAAAGTCAACTGAGACATACCAAACCGCGCTAGCCTCTTGGGTGCGCCGACTGAATGGGCAATTTCATGAAGCAAGGTTCCGTAATAATTTGCCTCTGTGTCCTTCGCATCCACGCCTTTGAACGATGACATTGGTGGCATGCGGATCAGGTCAAGGCGCGGCAAGAAGCATGGCTCGAACGGCCCCTCGGCAATTTTCAATCCGGATTCCTTCATCGCAGTAACGATGGTGCCAACAGCAGCGACCGGCGCGACATCTGGCTTGTCGTTAACGATGGCTGGCAGTCCTGGCGGCTGCAACTGAGATGCATGGAAAACCGCATAGGTTTTCATGACCAGATATTTCCCGTCCTCTTCTGCAACCACCTCGCCATCCGTCGCCTTGTCCGCCTGACGCCGGTTCACTTCGACCATACGGATGATGCGCGCGGCAGCATGCTCACCTTTGCGAATGAACAAGCCCATTTCATTGGCCTGAGCCCCGGTGATGAATCTGTTGTCGCTTGCATAGTCGGCGTTCTCGAACATTGCCATTCCCAAAATCAGGCTGTTGATGCCTGAATAAGGCTTCTCCGTTTTCGCATTTTTTGGGCGCGACGAAGTGGATGACCATGCCTTTCGCCATGGCACGGTGCCAGCCTCCATGTAGGCCAGCACGCGGTTCGTAATATCTTGTCGCACATCTGGTTTTGCGTCCATGGTGGCCCCCATATAAATTGCATAAGGCCACCCTCTCAAAGCGAATGGGCAGTGTCGAGGCCGAATGTCCGATGGAGCCGCTCAGAGCGCCACACCACGTCTGCGTCTGGCCGTCTGTTCCGCGCGCAGTATGGCAACCCTTCTGGCACCGCCATCGCGCAATTCACGGTCAACGGCACGCGGGGTCGGTTCGATGGAAAAGTCCGCCTCCACCGCCTGCACTGCCTGCTCAAACTTCTCGGGGCTGTGCGCGGCAGCAACCCAACGGCGAAACATGGCGCCACTTTCGGGCTGGTCAATCCAGCCGAATTCAGATCGGCTCGTGCGCAACCGCTCCTTGATCACTTCGACCGTCAGGATATTGGCTGTTGCTGCGCCGGGTTCATGGGCGCTGGTTTCCACAAGAGGTTTCAAAAAGTCGTCCGCGACCGAGTCGCGGGCGGCAGCGGTCCCATGGACCGCTGCGAGATTACTGATGTCAGTATGAAAATCGTATTGATCTCCTTTGGAGATCGTCATTACTGATAGAGAGGGTGGCGATGGCTCATAAGTCCGCGTGGCTATTGGGTTTCCAAAGGAATCGGATGTCACGTCGTTTGGCAACTTCAAAGGCCCACTGTTCTCTTCTGCCTTGGCTACTTGCCGTAATTTAAGGGCGGTCTTCTTGCAGATGGGCGACATCGGCAAAGCGAAGCGCAAGCCCTTGGTGGGGTGGTTTTCAATTTCACTCACAAGGCCCGCATCGTGCAGCTTCATGAGCACGCGGCAAGCCTCCTTGGCATTCATGGTGTCTGCCGCTCGGCCTTGCGTGGTCGGCACCGTGATCAGGTCTGCCAGAAACTGGAATGTGATCACGCGCCTACCAAAATGCTTCACTTCGCCGGTCTTGAACGATGCCAGCCATTTCAGTTCGGGATACAAGACGCGCTCGCGCAGGCCCAAAGTTCGCAAAATATCCCGCTCGTCGCGGTCCATGCTCATGTAGGCCTCTTTCGCGGCGGGTGTTGCTGCGGGCTTAGGGTGGGTTGGCTTCATATGTCTCCTTTCTGGTCGTTGGGTGGTTCAAGGGTGTTTAGGTGCCTTGGGGCGGCTCGGGTCGTTGTCGTTCGATCCGGAGCCATCCGGTCCCTGCTGGCGTCTAAGCGCAAGCTTTGTCGCCAAATTGGTATTGAGTTGGAGAGGCGGCGCAGCGGGCACTAGGGGTGCTGGCTGTGCAGGCTCGGGTTCGAGGATGGGCTGATGCGGAAATGGCGGTTCGGCGGGCGGAATTAACGCCATCGGAATCGCCACGGTGCCCATGGCGCCCGCACTCTCCGCAATGATCTGTTCCAGCATCGTGCGCTGCCCGGCATCGCGGGGATGCACCGGCATACCCTGCGCGATGGCTTCACGCATCGCCATCAGAATGAAGTCATGCGGGCCACTGAACACGATGCTGGTCCAGCCGCGCGAGCACGCAAGGGCCACCATGGCTTTGGCGGCGCGCGCGTGGTTCATTTCGTAGGCAGTGAGCCGGTCGCCGTCGTCGTTGATGCGCTCTGGGCGTTTCAGATAAATCACGCTGCCGCGCTGGTGGTGATAAATGTGGCTGACGTCGGGGTCCAGCAAATGCCTGACCATTGCGTCATAGCCGGGTGTTCGAAGGGCGCGCTTTATCTCGCGTCGCTGCTTCTCATTCGGGTTGTCGCCTGCCCATGCCGTCATGATGGTTGCACCATGTGCGAGGGCATAGGCATGAGTTGCCAGGTGGGTGCCAGTGTTCAACGGCTCCGGTATGAGCGCCTCTAAGGACTGATCCTCGGTTTTTTGGTTGGTTTGCATTCCTTTCTCCTTGGGATGGGTGGGTATTGACTGCTCGATGGACTGAACAACGTCCGGTGGTTCTGGCTTTCGATCATTCCTGGGTTGGCGCTTTTTCTTGACGAGGTTGACGCGGCGTAATCCGAATTGCTCCTCGATGCGGGCAAGGCTTCGCTCTGCTTTGAAGCGGTCATTGCTATCGGGCACCGTCTTGCCATCCGGCCCGATGCGCAGGCACGCGATGTGGATATGGTCATGGCCCGTGTCGTTGTGCCTGAAAATCACATGGGGACACGACTGGTAGCCGAGGTCTTTCAGAAAGATGTCTGCGATACGGTTCCACGCTTCCTCGTCAAGCGGCGGGTCTTCGGGCGCCGCCGACAGCATCAGGTGGGCCACCGCCCGCGACAGGGAGGGACGTAGTTTTCTGAACTGTCCGAACTCTTTGGATAGCTGGCGCGGCGTGCGGCCTGCGAGGTTGCCGCCGATGATGACGCGGTGATCGTCATCCATGTTGTAGGATAGAAGGCCCTCAATGCCGTGGCCCTTGATAATCTTGGAAATCATGGTCGCCCCCGGTTCTGAGGGGGTTCATCGCCGGTGGCACCGATAAGCTGTAACCGGAGAATGCGCACCTGCACCGCAAGTTGATTGATGACATCGACATCAATGCCGTGGGCATTGCCTGCGTTGATGGCGGCTGCAATCTGGTTCAGATTGGAGCCGACACGTGCCAGCTCAGCATATTGACTTCGACTGATTTCCGATGGCGGCTGTTCGATCTTTTTTGTGAGCGCAACACGCCGCAAGAAAGTAGACATCGGTAAACGCGCCACACGCGCCTTGATCTCTAACGCCGCACGCTCGTCGTCGGTCAGATAGAGGT
Organism: Polaromonas sp.; assembly: GCA_046593295.1. GTDB lineage: Bacteria > Pseudomonadota > Gammaproteobacteria > Burkholderiales > Burkholderiaceae_C > Polaromonas. The sequence goes on from JBKJOH010000338.1 coordinate 29,955, forward strand.
CAAATTTCTTTCGTAATTCGGCTGCTGAAAGCAGTCTGTTTCCCATTTTGATACTCCCCTGCGGAAGGCAGCAAGCGCAACCAAACACACCGGCTCGCCGGGGGGTGGTTGCATGTCTTGCTCCTCCCGGTATCTATGTCTTCTCAAACCGGAGCCTTGAAGTCAAGAACCTGCCAACAAGAGGACGCGGCGCAGGCTTGCAATTGAATGGAAGACGCCGCGCCAGACAACCAAAAAGCCGGCAATACCGGCTTTCGCTTGGTTGAGACCTTGCTCGGCACCTTGGTGCGTCGGGTGTATACAAAAACATCCAGGCTGGTGAAAGAAAGATTTTGCACACCGACCGTCGCCAGCCAATTGACAACCGGTAAGCACTTTCAACCCAACAGAGCAGAAACACTACTCAATGCCGGACTTGCACGGTGATTGCGAATATTCAAAGGCGATGATTTGCAATAGCACGTTCGCGTTGGACAGGGCGAGATATGGCAACCTCCAATTCACACTTTTGGTGATTGGCGATGAAGCGATTTGCCAAACTGCGGACCAGCTCGGCCATTTTCGGAAGGTAGCGACCCGACTCTGCGTCTTCCAATAAATCAAAAGCTGATTTCATATCTCGCGGCTCCATAAGCTGCTCGATCACCTGAACAATGCTTTTATGGATCCTGTCATCCTGCGGAAGAGTTTCCATTGAGAGCATCCCACGAAATATCCAATCGATTGCAACCTCAGGCGCAATCTCGCCAGCCAGCAACATAAGCTTCAACGCACATTGATCTGCGACTTTGTAGGTGGCGGCAACGATGATGCTACCCTGCTGCATGGCTCCCGTCGGAAAACTGATGTCGAACACTTGATCGAAAATTGACTCGCCCGACAGTTCCTCAAAAAGTTCAATCTGACTGATAGCAGCCACGACATCGTCGTTTTTAAAGGCTCGGTCAATTGATGTCAACGCCATCTCGGATTGAGCTCGTTTGACATTAGATTCAGTCGCTCCGCAACCATTTTTAAATTCGCGTTTTTTCCGTGATGCTTTTCCCATCTTCATTCCTTCTAATAGGCCAATGCGTGGCCATATGTTGAATTCAATCTGCTTGCACGCCAAACGGAGAATTCCGGCGATGCGACTGGCGCGATACGCACCGATGCCAAATCAGAGAATGTCGGAACGCTCCTTCAACGCCTTCTTTGCGGCGCTGGGTTTGTTCGTCACCAATTCAAATTGGTTGATCCGCTTGATGCCTTCCAACGCCATGCCGCAACGGAAAGAAAAGACCTTCTTGATGACGATGCCATCGCGCAGCACATGGACAGTAGTTCTCCACGAACGATGGGGCAGGCGCTCCTTGGAAGAGAATTCATATTCGTAGACACGAAACTGCTTCTTGTCGAAGTCAGGATGCTTGAATCTTTCGACAGCCGGGACGCCATCGATCCTCAACACAATTTCCTCGTCATCGGCGACGGATTCTGAATAATTGAAACTGCTTGCGCGCGACATGGCGATCTTCGCCAATGGGCCTCGCGCCGCCGGACTCTTGCCTTTGGTAAATGACATCTCATCGCTCCTTTGGATTGAACTTCTGCATTTCGGCAGCACGATTGCTGTCAAAGTGTTGGAAGTATCTGCGCGATGAGAGTTTGGGTTGTCCTACAGTGAGACGAGTGAAGGCAAACGACGGCATGCGACGGCGCGACTTAAATTAATCGCTGCAAATACCGCCTTCAGTGTTGCTTTCACACGTCGCGCGGCGGCACATTGCATATGTTTAGGCGCAAAAAAAGCCGCCCAGTGGCGGCTCCTAACTTCCCGTCCGATCAGCCGTTCAAGCGCGGGGCTTCGCGCCTTGAATTGACGCTTCGAGCGCGGCCGTCGCAACGTCGGTGGAATCGATTCCATTTTGAACGCCCCGCAAGGACTTCGTCAGCACGTCCTGGACGGACTCGGCGAAATCCCGATGTCGGGACAGGTCGGTCCAGCGGCGCGACGCGGCCTCGACGGGAGTCATCCACAAAATATCCCAGTGCCCTATACGCTCCACCACCGTCCCCAGCAGGTTTTCCTCCACCATGGATTCGACGTTGCCCATCTTGTCGAGGTAAAACGCCTCGTGCTCGGCCACATCGAAGAGGGTGGCGAACTTTTGCCCCTTGCGAATCGCCGCCTGAGTGGAATCGGACACTTGATTCCCATCCAACCAAGCGATCAAATGCGCTTTTTTGTAGAGGCACATTTGATTAGTGCCCGCTGCTTTGACGCCGCCACCTTGGCTATATATCGGGCCTCCGCCTTCCTTGCGAAGCCGCTCCAACTTCGTCACCGATGTGCGCAGGAATATCGCCGCCTCGCTTGTGGTCAACATGACGCTTGGATCGAGCGCGCTGATTGCCGCGAGCACTTCGGTGACCTTCATCACCATCCCGTTGTAACGCGCGTCGGCTAATAAGTTCTGGGCCATTCCTGCCATGATTTCTCCATATTTAGTAAATTTTTCATCAGCTTACCCGAGAGCCTTGATCCAGCGGCTTTCGCCTAGGCGGCCTCTTTTCGCGGTCGTCCTGTCCTAGGTTTGGGCGGCCGGCACTGATGCGGCTCGATCGGTGGCATGGGCGGCCAGTCTGCGGGCTTCAACGAGTTGTAGACGTTGGGCGCCCTCGACAAGATCGACTGCTCGATCTTCATCATCCATTCGCGCAGCAAACTCCATTCGGCCTGCGTGTAGACATCGGTCACCGAGGAATGCGCGTGGTTTAAGAACCGGCTCTTGATGCTGTCGGGCACCTCCAACGCGGTCATCACCGCGCCAAAGGAGCGTCGCAAGTCGTGTCGGTTGAGGCGCTCTACACCGATCTCTTCGCGGAGGTCATCGAGCAAATCGGTCGCGTCCGAATAGTGTCCGCTGTTGGACAGCTTGCTGCGGGCCGGGAAAACGAATCTCCTGGACTTGTCGCCGAATCCTCTTCGAACGGCCTCGGCTGCCGACGCCGCCTGCCGGCGTTTAAGAAGCTCCAAGGTCATGGGCGTGATGGGCATGCGGTGGTTGCGCCCGTTCTTGGTCTTGTAGAAGAAGACGTAGGGACCCCAGTCGGGATGATCTTTGAGCACGACGTGGCTCGTGGATCGGCGCCCAATCCCCACACCTCCCACCTCCGTCAACAGCTCGCCCCAGACCAACCCCGCGTGCTCGCTTTTCCGGCATCCCCAGAGCAGCATCAGCATGAGGTAGTGGACGCCGGTCAAGTTGTCGTTCATGTCCTTCTTCGACCAGCAGGCCTCCAAGAAACGCCCGAGGTCCTGAGTGGGGCGCAGCGGATTGCGCTTGCCCTTCTCCTCGCGCTCGGCGTCGATCATTTCCTTGGAGCGGTAGTGCCCGTTGAGGCTAAGCGTGCGAAATGGATTGCCTTTGAGCGTGGGCTCGCGGTTTTGCGCGTCGGCCCGAATCTTCTCGTTCTCGATATACCAATCAATCGCCCGCGAGGGCCAGCGGAAAGCTTGCTCGGTGGCAGTCGGCGTCGCGTCCTTGGTTTTTAAAAACTTCTCGATGATGTCGGCGTCGGAGACCTCGCGCACTTTGCGGTCCGACCATTTCCATTCCTCATGCCGCTTCATCACCCGGTCGTAGACCTTCAAGGTCTCCACCTTGGCAGGCTTGACGGTGCGGGTGGTCAGGTGCGCGCGGTAGGCCAGCATCGCCTGCTTCAACGTGACCTCGGCCGCATTGGCTTCCCTGGCGAGAGCGTTGGGGTTTTGGCCCGTCTCGATCATGGTCCGAGCCAAATTAGCCGCTTTGGCCCGAGCATCCTGTATCTTGTCGAAGTCCGCGACATTGCCGACTTTGGAGAGCATGGATTTGCCCATGACCTTGCGGCGCAGGATGAAGGTCTTGTTGCCCGCCACTTTGAGGCCGAAGCCCGGCGGAGCGTCGCGGCTGGTGTCCCATAAGATGTAGCTTTCGGGCTTGGGGACCGGTTTTTCCGCGAACGTCAACTTGCCATCGGCGCCGTAGCCCACGGGCGGGCGCTCAAGTTTTCGAAGCTTGCAGTAGTTGTCGTTGAGCTCGGCGCGCCATGCAGGCGCGCGCTTCGACGCTGCGGTCCCCACGGGGGATTCGGATTCTTGGCTCGATTCGTCAAGCTGCATGGCTAGCCTCTCGAAAAAGCATGCGATTTGGTGGCAGGGGGAGTTCTGACCTTGCCCAAGCCCTTGTCACGCATCACATTTTTTGTGGCAGGGGGAGTAAGATAGAGCATATCAGAACATAGAGGAAGGCGGTCCCCACCGGATCCCCGTAGACCATGTTGGCAAACGACGGAACTTGAAGGCGAACGAAGGAGCTTTGATGCCTTCACAGTGAGATAAGTGATTGAATGAAAACAGAAAAAGAGCAGATTGACGAGAAAGAGATAGAACCCCATGGGGAGGCATCAGGGGCCGTTAAACACACGCCCATGATGGCCCAGTACCACGCCATCAAGGCGGAGTACCCTGAGACGCTGGTTTTCTACCGCATGGGCGATTTTTACGAGGTGTTTTATGCCGATGCTGAAAAGGCCTCGCGCCTGCTTGGCATCACGCTGACGCGGCGTGGCCAGTCGGCTGGTGAGCCGGTTGTCATGGCGGGTGTGCCTTTTCATTCGCTTGAAGGCTATCTGGCCAAGCTCATCAAGCTCGGTGAGTCGGTCGCGATTTGTGAGCAGGTTGGCGATGTGGGCGCGAGCAAAGGCCCGGTGGAGCGCAAGGTGGTGCGCGTCATCACGCCGGGTACGCTGCTTGACCCCGAGCTGCTGGCTGACAAAACAGAATCTATCTTGCTGGCCGTACACCAGGGCGCGCGCAACACCTGTGGGCTGGCGTGGTTGAGCGTAACGCAGGGCCAGATTAACCTGGCGCAGTGCGCTAACGATGAGCTGGAAAGCGCTCTAGCACGCATTGCCCCCAGTGAGCTGATTTACAACGTCGATGTCACCCCTGCTTTTGAGTTGCGTTTGAAGGCGCTGCGCTGCGCGGTCAGCGCCCGCCCAGCCTGGCAGTTTGATGCCGCACTGGGCGCGCGGCGTTTGCTGGAGCAGCTCAAGGTCGCGTCGCTGGCTTCATGGAATGCTGAGGGTTTGAGCGAGGCGCACGCTGCCGCATCCAGCCTGCTGGGTTATGCAGAACACACCCAGGGCCGCACCCTGCCGCATGTGCAGGCTCTGGCCGTGGTGCGCTCGGGTGAGTTGATTGAGCTGCCAGTCACCACACGGCGCAATCTGGAGTTGACGCAAACCCTGCGCGGCGAAGATTCACCGACGCTGTTTTCGTTGTTGGATACTTGCGCGACTGGCATGGGCAGCCGCACCTTGAAAAGCTGGCTGCTCAACCCCAGCCGTGACCGCAGCCAAGCCGCCAGCAGGCTTGAAGCCATCACGTATTTACGCAGTGGCCCACAGCAAACCTTGCGTGCGCAACTCAAGGGCGCCAGCGATGTAGAGCGCATCACCGCGCGCATCGCGCTGCGCCAGGTGCGGCCACGCGAGCTGCTGGCCTTGCAGTTGACGCTACAGCGTTTGCTATTAAATAAGGAGCTTGTCACGCCCGTATCTATTGGGCTACAGCCACTTTTAGCCTCTATTTTTGCCGATTTGAAGCCGCCGGAAGGCTGCGAATCGCTCATCAGCCGCACCATCCTGCCCGAGCCCGCTGCGCTGGTGCGTGACGGCGGCGTTATCAATCATGGCTGCGATGCAGAGCTTGACGAGCTGCGCGGCATACAGACCAATTGCGATGCATTTTTGCTGGACCTTGAAGGCCGCGAAAAGCTGCGCACCGGCATCACCAACCTGCGCGTGCAGTTCAACAAGGTGCATGGCTTTTACATTGAAGTCACGCAGGGCCAAGCCAGCAAGGTACCTGACGACTACCGCCGGCGCCAGACCCTGAAAAACGCCGAGCGCTACATCACGCCCGAGCTAAAAAGCTTTGAAGACAAGGCCCTGTCTGCGCAAGAGAGGGCGCTGGCGCGCGAGAAGTTTTTATATGAGCAGTTGCTTGACCAGTTGCAGGCCTACATTCCCGCGCTCAGTCGCCTGGCACGCGCCCTCGCCGCACTGGATGCGCTGTGTGCGTTGGCCGAGCGCTCGCTCACGCTGAACTGGGCCGCGCCGGTGTTTGTCAAAGAGCCGTGTATTGACATCACACAAGGCCGACACCCGGTGGTTGAAGCGCGGCTGCTGGAGACGGGTGCAACAGCATTTATCGCCAACGATTGCAGCATGAGCGCCAAACAGCGCATGCAGGTGATTACCGGCCCGAACATGGGCGGCAAGTCAACCTACATGCGCCAGGTTGCCCTCATCGTGCTGCTGGCCAGCATGGGCTCATACGTGCCCGCAGCCAGTTGCAGGCTGGGGCCGATTGATGCCATCCACACCCGCATAGGCGCGGCAGATGATGTAGCCAACGCGCAATCGACCTTCATGCTGGAGATGCTGGAGGCCGCGCAGATTCTCCACGCCGCTTCACCTACGTCTCTGGTGCTGATGGACGAGATTGGGCGCGGTACCTCGACCTTTGATGGCCTGGCACTGGCGGGGGGCATTGCAGCGTACTTGCACAACAAGACGCAAGCCTTGACGCTGTTTGCCACGCATTATTTTGAGTTGACCGAGTTCCCGGCCAAACACCACGGGGCGATTAACGTCCACGTCAGCGCGGTTGAGGCGGGTAGCGATATCGTGTTTCTGCATCACATAGAGCCCGGCCCGGCGAGCAAAAGCTACGGCATTGCGGTGGCCAAACTGGCAGGCGTGCCTGCTGCGGTGGTTAACCACGCACGCCACGCTTTAAGCGCGCTAGAAGCCCAGCAAATTGATGCACGAGCGCAGGTAGATTTGTTTGCCGCCCCGCCTGACGCGGAATCCATAGCACCTAGCGCCGTAGAATCAGCGCTTGCAGGGATTGACCCCGATAGCTTGAGTCCGCGCGATGCGCTGGAGACTTTGTATAAGTTAAAGAAGCTGATGAATCGCTGATAGCCCCAGGTCAATGCCCGCGACGCTCAATTCCTCATTACCTCGGTCGGACTCATGCCAGATTTTTTTGCTTCTGCCCAACGCCATCTCGCGGATGGGGACCTGCTCGAAACTCATTCGCGAGCGCCTAATGCGGTCCAGTTGTGGGGGTACGGAGCTGAATGTGTATTGAAGTTCGTCGCCAGCAAGCAAGGACACTTCACCCTCAGCCCTGCCGGGAAGCCAACCAACGGTTTTGATTTGCATGTGAATCAACAAAGAAGTGGACAAACTCTGCTGTCGCTCTATAACGCATTGCAAAGCGGTACCGCCGCCTTGTCTGGACCCGCCTCAGCTTTTGCAGATTGGAAAGTTGATGCCCGCTATGAAGATGGAACGCAGTTAAATCACATCTCCACCTACAAAGCTGATGCACAGGTTTTTCGCGCTCTGCTGAGTGCCGCACTGAAACAAGGACTTCTGCCATGACTCTACGTTTTGACGCAGTACTGCGCGAGTTAATTGCATGGCTGAAGATCAATCTTCAAGCGTTGCCACCAGATGGACGCGTCGTCGCGGTGCGAGACATTCGGGGGCAAGTTCGCCTAATTGTCGAAAGCGCAGACCTCGGGACGTGGAACTCAGAGAAAGAAACGGAAATCTCACAACGACTGGGAGCCTATCGAGCCGCAGGAGATTTTTTGATTCAGGTCGGCACAGAAAATGGGTTTGATGATTTCTTCAATGCCCCTGAAGCCTTTTCATCTGCTGAACTTCCCGAAAGAATCAAAATTCTTGACCGATTGATCACCGGCAGAGAATGGCTTTATCCCGTTGGCGGAAAAAGCAACCACCCCCCGCGGTTTGTGTTTTTTGGCTTAAAGGGTGGCGTAGGTCGCTCAACCGCCCTTTCCATGGTGGCATGGCACCTAGCACAGCAAGGCAAGAAGGTACTTGTCATCGATTTGGACCTCGAATCTCCAGGCTTGGGCAACATGCTCTTGCCAGTACGTCAAGACCTGCGAGAAGACGGTGATACCGCACTTCCAGGCTGGCCCGACTATGGCATGACAGATTGGTTTGTTGAAGATGCAGTAGGCCAAGCGAACGAAGCGTTGTTGAACCAAATGATTCAGCCCAGCCCCATCGAGGGGTCTGGTCAAGGCGAGATCATCGTCGTGCCCGCAGCGGGAGGTCTGTACGATCAAAATTATGTAAGCAAACTGTCACGATCCTATGCCGACCTGCCAAACGCTCAAGGAAAAATTGAAGTGTTTGGTGATCGACTAACAAGAGCAATTTCTCAAATTGAAAATCACGTGCAGCCCGACGTTGTGCTACTGGACAGTCGCGCCGGCATCCACCATATTTCTGCCACTGCGCTGACGCGGCTCGATGCCCGCGTCTATCTGTTCGCCTCTGACAGCGAGCAAACGTGGGCCGGCTTCAACGCGCTCTTTTCCCACTGGGCGCTGAAAACCGAAACAATCCGGCAAATCCGAGGCTCGCTACGACTCGTTTCTGCGCTCACGCCTTTCGGCTCAGAAAAAAAGACATTTCGGGATGCCTACGGCGAACACTCTTTTGACACCTTCGTTCGACTTTATGACGACGGGTCAAACCCAGCGTCTGGCGACGATTTATTCAGTTTTGGGGTATTTGAAGATGACGCACCACATCGTCCTGTGCTAGTTTGGCAAGACAGCGCATACCTTAATTTCAGCCCTTTGACCAAGACCGTTCAGCTTGACACCGAGAAGGCCCAGTTGGTCTTCGAAGAACTATTTACCCGCATTGACCGTGACTTGAACAACAAGGAAAGCTCATGAACGCCTCGGAGATCAGAAACCTTTTTGAGACTGCCGTACCCGAGGCTGCGCATGCTGAAACAGGACTCGAACTGGGGCATATGTACCTTCCCTCAGGGCATATCAAGGCCATAGCGCTGGATCGCCCTATCGTTGTGGGAGATCGAGGAGCTGGAAAAAGTTTCTGGCTGAAAAGCCTTGTCGCCCCTGAGAGACGTCGCCTGATCGGTGAAATTTTTGATGTGGCAGCACTATTGACTTGCGATGTCGTCACCGGGTTTGACCCGACCACCATCGGCGACTATCCTGATTCCAAAGTGCTAGCAGACCTGATTCAAAGAGAGATTGAGCCTGCCGACATCTGGTATACCGTGCTGATTCAGGCCTGCATCCCGGCTGCTATTCCAGATGCAACTATTTCATGGTCAGACAAAATTAAGTGGGTCAACACGCACGCCGAATCAGTCACAAGTAGACTCCGTGAAAAAAACCAAGCGCTCGTCAAGTCGGGCCGTAGCCTGCTAATCGCCTTTGACGGACTTGATCGGCTAGCTCCCCAGTGGGAAAATACTGTTTCGCTGGTTCGGGGACTCTTGCAAGCGCAGTTACATTTCGGCCAATATTCTCATCTTCGAACCAAAGCCTTCATTCGGCCCGACTTGTTTTCAGACTCTGAAATTCGCCGTTTCCCGGATGCCTCAAAGTTAATGTCCCTGGCGGTCAAACTCGAATGGCAAGCCATCGATCTCTACGGTTTGATGTGGCAATATGCGGCTAATTCCACGAATAACATATTGAGCACCTCATTTCGTAAATTTTCGGAAACTCACGCCGGATTCCAATGGCACTCAAACAATGGTCAGATATTCGTACTAGATGAAAAAATTCGACACAATGAATCAAAGCAGGAATTCCTTTTCCATTTGATTGCAGGAAAAACAATGGGAGGAAAGCGAAGCGGCAACACCTGGACATGGTTGCCCAACCACCTCAGTGATGCGAATGGCTACACCAGTCCCAGGAGCTTTTTGGTCGCGCTACGTTCCGCTGCGGAAGATTCGAAAAAAAGAAAGTTCGTTGGCGCAGAGTACGCGCTACATCCGTCTTCGATCAAGGAGGGGGTATCCAAGGCCTCTGAAGTCAGGCGGAACGAACTTGAGGAGAATCTTCCGTGGATCACTGACATTTTCGAACCTCTAAGAGGTCTCCCTCTTCCGTCAAGAAAGCAAGACGTCGTAGCCCGCTGGAAGAAAAGCAAGACTCTTGACAAGATTCTCAATGCAAACGGGTCGAATAAAATTCAAGTCCCTCTCCCTGAGCAAGTTGTCGAAGGAGATTCTGGCTCTATTCTTCTTGCCTTGGCACAACTGGGATTGTGCCGACTGCTTTCTGATGGGCGGGTAGATTTCCCCGATATTGTCCGGGTCGATGCTGGCATGACGCGCAAAGGCGGTGTACCGGTCCGATAGTAGCGCCTGCGTCCGCACAAATTCAGCAGGTAAATAACAGAAAAATCGCAATGACTTACTGCGTCGCCATCAAACTCAACGCCGGACTGGTTTTTTTATCAGACTCGCGCACCAACGCGGGCCTCGACCACATCAGCACCTTCCGCAAAATGATCGTCTATGAGAAGCCGGGCGACCGCTTCATGGTGCTGCTGTCGGCCGGCAACCTGTCGATCTCGCAGTCGGTGCGCGAGATTTTGCAGATCGAGCAACTCAAGGACCACGGCAGCGGCGAACCGATCACGATCTGGAACGCGAAAAGCATGTTCGATGCAGCCCGCGTACTCGGCTCGGCCATTCGCCGCGTGCATGACCGGGACGCGGTCGCACTGCGCCACGCCGATGTTGATTTCAATGTGTCGCTGATCTTCGGCGGACAAATTCGCGGCGAGAAGATGCGGCTGTTCCAGA
>JBKJOH010000163.1:0-17343 GCA_046593295.1 Polaromonas sp.
GCATGCGCACCACTTGGTAGGTGCTGTCCTTGCCGCCACTGACGGGCACGATGCAGTCCCAGTTGCCGCCATCGTGACGGCGGTACTTTTCAAGCACTTGGAGCAACTCGTCGTGACGGGCCACCCAATCCACCTCCTTGCGCTTTTCGTAGCTGCGGCAAGCGTTGCAGATGCCCGCGTCGTCGAGTTGCAAGTCCGGCTTGGTGTCCGGCATCACGCAGTGTTTGCAGTAAGTCAGCATCTCAACGCCCCTTGGACATTAAAAACCAGGTAATGTCATCCTGCGGAAAATTAGGGTCGCGTCGGTAGACGAAGCCATAGTCAACGAGTTGCATCTGCGGGTGAAGGTCCATGATCTCGCCGGCAAAGTCGCGCTTGAACAGGCGGTCTGTATGACCCCGGTAGGGTATAGCCACCGGGGCTGGGTTGTAGTACTCGGCCACCAGCAGGTAACGGTTGCTGGAGCCCACCAGCTTGTCGTAGACCTGCGGCAGTTCGTCTGGATTAATGTGAATGAGCACGCCCTTAATAAGCACCAAGTCCCAAGTCTGCCTAGGCTCGAAGTCCAGGATTGAGGTCTGATGAACATGCTCGGCGGGTATAACCTGCGCCAACTGAAGCGCGGCATCGGCATTGATTTCGATGCCGTACTGTTCTTGCGTTGGGTGAAGCAACTTGAGGGCCTTTAGGTTCATGCCAATGTTGGCACCAAACTCTATGCAGGTCTTAACGCCCCGCGCAGCACGTAGAGCTTTAGCGAAGAAATCGAGGTTGGAGGCCAGCAAGGCATCGCCCTGATTGCGCTGGATGTATTCGGTGCCGAATTCACCGGCCCAAAAGGCCTCTTGTTCAGTTTTAAAGGTCATGACGTTCCTTGTGTTAATGCTTTTCGTGCATCGGCTTCTAGATTAAGTGCGCGAAATAGATACTCGGCTCTCTGCCAGTCTTCTGCGATATCAATATCTTGTACGCGGTAACGTGGAAGCTGTACGGCTGCCGTATGCGGTCCAAAAATAATTTTTCCAGACAGCCATGCTTCGGCACGCCCCCAGTAGAACTGGCCCGCATCGTGGAACGCCTCTTCCAAGTCTTGTGAGCGGATGTTGAAGTTCCTAGGTTGGAACATCTCGACCCGTCCCGCGTTAGTCAACCTGATTGCCCGCTGAATGGGAAACGCATAGCTGGTGACCGAGAACGCGAAATCTGAACCGCTGTCAGTCAGAGTTTGCAGACCCCGCTGCAGGTCCGCTGCAGTAACGAATGGCGCAGTAGCGTAGATGCAGCAAACCGGGTCAGGCATATGGCCATGTTCGCGATACCACTCGATTGCATGCGCGACAACAGGTGATGTCCCGGTGTGATCGTCGGACAGCGCGGCCGGGCGCATGAATGGGACTGCGGCCCCGTGCGCCTTGGCCACTTCGGCAATTTCAGCGTCATCGGTCGAAACGACGATGTGGTCGAAAAGACCCGATGCGCGCGCCGCTTCAATCGACCAGGCGATCATCGGCTTGCCACAGAAGGGTTTGACGTTCTTGCGCGGGATGCGTTTGCTGCCGCCGCGGGCGGGGATGACGGCGATCTTCACGCGCCAAGCGCTTCGCGCAAGCAACTGACGACTTCGTCTTGTTGCGCTTCAGACATGGTTGGGTACATGGGGATACTGATTGCCTCCTTATGGTATTGCTCCGCATCTGGGCAATACCCTGTCTTAAAGCCCATGGCTTCGTAATAGGGCTGTCGGTAGACGGGTATGTAATGCAGGTTAACCAGAATGCCAGCCGCGGTGAGTGCATCGTAGACTTGGCGCTGGGTTTGTTCGTTTTCGCCCAGCTTTAGTCGAATTGGGTACAGGTGATAACTGGAATAGCTGTCGGGGTGCTGCCACTGGGTCTGCAATGGCAAACCGGCCAGCGCGTCGTTATAGCGCTTGGCGATGCGCTGTCGTTTTTCGACAAATTCATCCAGCCGGGTCATCTGACTCATGCCTAACGCCGCCTGGATGTCGGTCATACGGTAGTTGAAGCCCAGGCTGATCTGCTGGTAGTTCCAGATTTCGTCCGCAGGTCTGGGCTGCATTTTGCTGGCATCGCTGGTGATGCCATGACTGCGATAGCGCAGCATGCGATCAGCCAATGCGGGGGCGTTGGTCAGGGCCATGCCGCCCTCGCCGGTGGTGATGATCTTGACCGGGTGGAAGCTGAAGACGGTGATGTCGCTGTAACGGCAGTTGCCGATAGGCTCGCCCTGATACTTGCCCCCAATGGCGTGCGAGGCATCTTCAATAATTTTGAAACCAAAGCGTTGAGCCAGCGCATGAATCGCCCGCATGTCGCACGGTTGGCCGCAGAGGTGAACGGGTATGACGATCTTCGGAAGACAGCCCGCTTTTTCAGCTTCTATGAGTTTTTGTTCCAGGGCTTGCGGGCAGAGGTTATAGGTGCGCGAATCAATGTCCACAAAATCCACCTGAGCGCCGCAATACAGGCCGCAGTTTGCAGAGGCGACGAAGGTGATGGGGCTGGTCCAGAGCCAGTCACCGGGGCCCAGGTCAAGCGCCAGACAGGCAATGTGCAACGCCGAGGTCGCGCTATTGACAGCCAGTGCGTGTTGGGCACCACAGTACCCTGCCACTGCCTGCTCGAAGCGCGGCACCATCGGCCCCTGAGTCAGAAAGTCGGACTGCAATACCGCGACAACGGCATCAATGTCTGACTGGGTGATTTCCTGTCGGCCATAGGGAATCATGCGAGGCTTGCTTCAGGATGAGTGACGTGTTCAGCAATCAATTGCTGCAACTGCTCCACCGTCAGGAAATCCGTGTTGCTGCCGCTGTCATACGCATAGCCTGGCGGCACGGGTTGCCCGCCATGGGCGGCACAGTAACTTTCTACCGAATGCTGGCCAGCCGAAGGCAGGATGGCGAAGTAGCGGCCGAGATCGACTGTGTTGAAGCTGTCGCTGGCAGTGATCATTTCCTCATGAATCTTTTCACCAGGACGAATGCCGATGGTGGGGTGTTCGCAGTCAGGACCGATAGCGCGCGCCACATCGGTGATGCGGTAGCTGGGTATTTTTGGCACAAAAATTTCGCCGCCTTGCGCGTTTTCGAGCGCCCACAGCACCATGTCCACGCCATCCTGCAGGCTGATGTTGAAGCGGGTCATGGCCGGGTCGGTGATGGGGAGCACGCCTGTCTTGCGTCGCTCCAGAAAGAACGGAATCACCGAACCGCGGCTACCCATGACGTTGCCGTAACGGACGACGCTAAAACGCAGGTCACGGTGACCCTTGATGTTGTTGGCTGCGGTAAACAACTTGTCTGAGCAGAGTTTGGTGGCACCGTAAAGATTGATGGGCGCGGCCGCCTTGTCGGTGGACAGGGCGACCACGCGCTTCACCCCGGTATCCAGACAGGCCTCGATGACATTTTGGGCACCGAGCACGTTGGTTTTGATGCATTCAAAGGGGTTGTACTCGGCGGCTGGCACCTGCTTGAGCGCGGCGGCGTGAATGACGATGTCAATGCCTTCCATCGCCCGGCGCAGCCGGTCCGCATCGCGAACGTCGCCAATAAAGTAGCGCAGAGCCGGGTACTTGGAATCTGGGAACTGCTGGCCCATTTCATACTGTTTGAGTTCGTCGCGGCTGAAAACGACCAGTCGCTTCACCTCGGGAAAGCGTTCAATGATGGTTTTGACAAAGGCTTTACCGAAAGAACCGGTGCCGCCAGTAATTAACAGGGTTGAATTTTTAAGCATGGGGTGTTGCCGCTGGCTGATATGACATGAGAAAGAGGCAAAAAGACTACTTTACCGCAGACCATGCGCAGCACGGGCCACCACATTGGCGACACGGCTGGCAGCATGACCGTCTGACGGGTAAGAGCGCAGGGGCTGGCCGTGACCCAGCACTTCATCCAGCGTGGCAGGCAGCTCAAGATGGGTGGCACTGGGATATGACACCCCCAGCTTTGCCAGACTAAACCAGTGGTGAACAGAGGGCGAGTTTTCAATAGAGATGACGGGTTTGCCTGCCACGGCAGCTTCAAGACCCACGGTGGAATTGGTGGTGACCACCACACTGGCCGCAAGAATCAGCGGATGAATCGGCTCTGCGGGCGGTTCACTGAAATACACCCGGTCACTTTCGGCATCTACAGGCACACGCGGATACTCAAACCAGTCACCGGGGTGGTAACGCACCACCAGAACGGTGTCAGGGCGTGCAGCCACATAGCGCCGCAGGATGGCTTCAATTTCTATCGGAAAACTGCGTCCGGAGGGTATGTCTGTGGCAGCATAAGCCACAGACTCCCAGGCACCTATATACAAAATGAGTTTTTTGCCTGTCCAGCCCTGGCGAGCCATAAAAGCATTGGCCTGTTCCTGGTTTGACAAACTGAAAAGCCCGTCAAAGGCAGGATTTCCCGTCACTTCAACTGCATCGGGAGGAAAACCGCGCACTAGCAAACGATCTCGAACCGACTCGGCAATCACGCATGTCCAGTCAGGTTTTATGGGACGAAGAACATAAGGGTCACTGTCCATGCCAAAAAGGTCAACTAGGCCTACGCAAGGTATGCCGCGTTCTTTGGCCACCTGTAGCGCCGCCTGTTCAGTTCGGGGTGAATTGGTTGCCACGACCACGTCGGGGGACAATTTCTCAAGCACACGGCGCATAAAGTGCAAAGGCGCAAACCCGTAGCGCCCCTCCTGGCTGTAGTGTTCCGCAGCACCCGCTTGCCCATACTGGGCGATCAAGTCTAGGTAATTGATACCCAGATAGGCCAGGGTTTCATGCAGAGGCACATCCGGACTGGTATTGCCCCGGCTGAGTTTTTCGCCCCAGGCCAGTGCGGCAGGTGCGTCCACCAAATCCAGAAAATCGTGATAACCCAGAGTGGGTCGCACGGCTTTGGCTTTGAGGTGACCCGTGGTCAGGGCCATCAATACGCAGTCAAACTCCGGATGGGCCAACTCCAGTGCCTTCATCACCGGCAACACCATGCTGATGTGGCCACCACCATAAGTCACAAACAATACCCTGGTTCGCAAAACACTCATGTAGAAGCTCCCTGGCCCCACAGCGCCAGCGCCGCCAGCGCGCGCAACTCGCGGGTATGGTTGGCAGCGCCGCTGCGGTGGTTTTCAAGCATCAAATCGACCTCCGGCCTAATGAATACCTGCCCAAGCAGCTCACTTTTTTGTAGCGTATTCTTCAGCCATTCATACGAACTGGTGCGAAACCAGTCGCCCACCGGCACGGTGAACATCTGCTTTTTGCGCAAGGCCAGGTCACGGCCTATCAACGGGGTGGCGGCTTTCTTGAACCAGTGTTTTTTGTCGGCTTCGGGCGTGAGTTTGGTCGCGCCGCGTGAGCGGAAGGCCAATTCCATCATGCGCCAATCCAGAAACGGCGTGCGTGCCTCGATACTCACGGCCATGCCCATGCGGTCGGGTTTGACCAGGTTGTTGCCGCTGAGCAGCAACTGCATGTCCAGATACAGCGCCTGATTGACGCGGTCAAAATGCCCGGCTTCGTCAAACCACGGTTTGGCGGCCTCGGTAAAACTGTCGATACCGGCGAGCTGCTGGCGCACGGCGGGCAGGTACAGCGAGTTTTTCGCTACAGGCGAAAACAGTGAAATCGAATCGAAGTACTGGCGCGCAAAGGCTTCTGGCGACAGGGTTTGTGCGTCTGGCCGGGCAAAAAATGCGGCGTATTTATCGTACCCGGCAAACAGCTCGTCACCACCGTCGCCCGTCAGCACCACCTTGACGTGCCTAGCGGCCAGCTCGCTCACACGCAGCGTGGGCATGAAGGACGCATCGCCATGTGGCTGGTCAAGGTGGTACAGCACCCTGGGCCACTGGGCCAGCATGTTGAGTTCGGCCACTTCCATGGTGTGGTCGCAGCCAAAACGCTGTGCGGCCTGTAGCGCAAAGGCCGATTCGTCGTAACGCGGGTCTTCAAAACCGATGCAAAAGGTTTTGACGGGACGATTAACGTGGCGCGCCATCAGCCCGACGATGGTGCTGGAATCCACACCGCCCGACAAAAACGCGCCAAAAGGCACATCGGCGCGCAGCCGGATGCGAGTGGCGTCGTCCAGCACGCTCATGAATTCCTCAGACCAGTCCTCAAACCGGTAGTCGCGCTCCTGCTGGTCAGCCAGACTCCACCAGCGTTGGGTTTCAACCCCGCTGCGGGTTAACTTCGTCCAGGTACCGGGCATGACGTGTTTGATGCCCTGGTAAACCGTCCACGGAGCGGGAATGTAGTTGAAACTCAGGTAATGGTGAATTGC
Organism: Polaromonas sp.; assembly: GCA_046593295.1. Classification (GTDB taxonomy): domain Bacteria; phylum Pseudomonadota; class Gammaproteobacteria; order Burkholderiales; family Burkholderiaceae_C; genus Polaromonas. The sequence goes on from JBKJOH010000163.1 coordinate 6,311, forward strand.
TACCATATCAATAGCAAGACCTGCCCGATGCGACTGGGCAGCAGGCAAAATTGCCTTGATTTCGGATGCAAACAGCACGCGCTGGCCGTCGTCGGCGATGTACAGCGGTTTGACGCCCACCCGGTCACGAATGAGGTACAGCGCGTCTTCGCGTGCGTCGTCAATGGCAATCGCAAACATACCATTGAGCTTGCTGACAAAACCGATGCCTTCACGCTCGTACAGACGCAGGATGACTTCGGTGTCCGATCCGGTGTTGAGCTGTACGCCCTGCTGGCGCAGTTCGGCAGCCAGTTCTATGTAGTTGAAAATCTCGCCGTTTTGCACCACGGCAATCTGGCCGTCGGCGCTGACAAAAGGCTGGTGGCCGCCGCCAATGTCGATAATGGACAGTCGCCGATTGCCAATTGCCACACCGCGCTGGGGCTGGCTCGAGATGCCGTCGTCGTCAGGCCCACGGTGGACGAGCTTTTTGCCCATCGCGGCCAGCAGCGCATCGTCCAGCGGCTGTTTTGCCCTGTCCCAGTATCCAAAAATGCCACACATATCAGTTGCTTCCCTTGCCCGTAAGCCGGGCCAGCGTCCACCACATGATCTTCAAATCAAACCACACGCTGGTCTCACGCGCATAACGCAAGTCCAGCGCCAGCCGCTGCTCTTGCGTGCCTTCTGAACGTATCAACGCCTGCGCCAAACCGGTGATGCCCGGCCGCACGCTGCAACGCTCGTCCCATTGCGTGGCGGTGTACAGGCCTCGCTGGACTGGCACATCAGGCCGCGGCCCGACCAGGCTCATGTCGCCCTTGAGCACGTTGATGATTTGCGGCAACTCGTCAATGCTGGTGCGGCGTATAAAGTGGCCGATGCGGGTGATGCGTGAGTCATTGGCTGCGGTGAAATAAGGCCCCGTAGTGGCCGCATTGGCTGCCATGCTGCGGAACTTCAACATGCCGAATTCGCGTCCGCCTTTGCCCACACGGGTCTGGCGAAAAAACACGGGAAAGCCGCTGTCCAGAACAATCGCCACACAAACTGGCACCAGTAAAGGGGAAAGCATGACCAGCGCCAGCAGGGATAGCGTGATGTCAAGGACACGCTTCACGCCATCACCTTTGACTCATCTCTCAAGCCATCGACCAGGTTGGCAATCAACCCGGCTACGCGCAGGCGATCTTGTTCCACTTCGTGCTTCGTCCGGAGCGCAAGTTCAGTCTCTGCCATTCGCAGCGCCATAACAGCCTGTTCAAACGATTTTTTTTCGTCCAGCCGATTGAACGTACGTGACAAAATGACCGCTTGCGAGCCCAGACGCAGGTGCTCGCCAAGCACATCCTGGCCCGGTAGCACGCCTTCATTCATACGCGCAATACCGCCAAAACCAAACCGAAGGCCGTGCCGTTTTACCGCTTCAGCCACCCGATCAACATGCCCCTGCAAGAGCGGCTCAAACATGAAACGACAACCTAACGACAGATGCAGATCATTCAGCCCGACAAACACTTCGTGAATACCGGGTGTGTCCAGCCACTCAGGAAGCGAGTTAAGCGCACCAGCAGTTTCAAGCAGAGGCACCACAGGCACGCGCCCATCCACCATTTCACAAAAGGCTCTTAGTTGCCGCGCCTCAGTGAACATTGGCAACATCAGCAAATCAGCGCCTTGCGCCAGTACTTCATTGACCTCGTTTTTACTTATCTCTGGATTGTGCAACTGGTAAGGATTGACCCTTACCATCAATGACGAGTGCTTCAGGACAGCCTTCACCCGTCCTACATCTTCTACATGATGAGTGCTGATAAAGGTATCGTGACCCTTTTGGCGCTCGGCTTTGCCGTCACGCTCAAGATCAACGAACACCCGCATGCCCGCGATCTGGTCACAGCGTGCCGCAAGTTCCGGCTGGTTCGTAATGGTCAGTAAATCAATCATGAGTCAAAGTAGGATCTGAAAATAGTTTTTACGCTTTCAAAGCGTCAAAGCAGTTGAACGCCGGCGCATCATCCCGAGCACAAGGCCGCGCAGTAATGAACTTGCCAGAGCTGCGCTGGACAGCACCAGCAGCACGTAAATGCCGCACATCATCATAGTAAGCGGCAAGGTCAAGGCAACGAAGTACGGTTTTAGCAACACCAGTAAAACGCACACTATCAATGGCGCGATACAGCCGCGCCACGGGAATGCCCCCCTCAAGCTACGCCGCTCAGTCACCAGCAGCGCCAACGCAACGCCGACCAGCACAACATCAAGCATCCACATGACCGAGTTGCCGCGCACCGAAACGCCCTCTGAACCCAGCGCCACAAAAACCATTAAGGCAGCCAACGCAACGCAATACGCCCAAACCGCCACATACATGCGTTTGGAAATAGCCATCACGGTTAGCAAAACCGCAATCACCGCTTGCGGCAAAAGCGACCATACGCCGATAGCACTCCACTGGGCAATAACGGCTAGTTTGTCATTCCCCATCTTGCCCCAGCCAAATAGCAAATTTGCAAGTGGCAATGAGAAAGTAGCCACCACAACGACCGCAGCGCAGGCCAGTGCCCAAGCCAGCACAAAAGCCACCTGTAGCGCCCGTGTCCGCTCAGGTGTATCAGCCTGGGTGCGGGCTATCGCCGGAAATGCCAAGCTAGCGACCAATTGCACAGCCAACACAAGGGGCAACTCAACCAACTTCCAGGCGTAATTAAAATTAGCCAACGCACCCTCGCCGCCCTGCGACGCAATGCTCCTAGCTGCTAATGGCAAAGCCAGCAGCAAGCCAGAAGACAGTGCAGCCCAAATCCAGACGTTTGTGGCAGGCAATCTGCTCGCTCCCTGCGTTACGCCAGGGGCATCAGGGGGTGCGCTGAACGAAGCCATGGCCGCCATGCCTTGCCGCAAGCGATGTCGCCATCCTAGCCATCCCAGGCGCAAAGACATCGCTAACATTAAAAACAAGCCCAAACTTGCAATCAGGTTACCGCCTATTCGGCCATTGACGAACAAAAACAGAGCAAAAACCAGCACCATATTGACCAGCAAATTACCTGCGTACATACCAATAAAATCACGCTCGTGTTGCAAACGTGTGGTCCATAACGCAGCCAGCATGGCCAATGGCAGCCCGGCGGCGCTCCACACAAGAGAAGACCTGCCAAGCGCCCTCATCTCGCCTGTAAGGCCAGGAGCCAACACCGCCACCAAAAAGTCACGCAAAAGCCAGATCAACAGACCAGCCGCCACGCCCGCCAGCACCAGGGTATAGGCGACTTTTTTCTGGCTCGCATTTTGGGTAGCAACGCTTTGGCCAGCCCAGTGCGGCAACAACACATAAGCGAGAGCCCCACTTAGAAAGATACCGACCAGCAGGTCAGGCAGTGTGAACATCACAATCACCACATCGCCCAAGCCGGTTGAACCAAAAGCGGCGGCTTGCATTGACTCACGGGCCAAGCCCAGCACGCGACTGATCAGCAATAACCCCAGTGAAAAAAAACCGGCACGCAAATACATGTTGTGGATTATCCGGGGATAAATGCGGTGGTTTATCGGAATGCCGGAGGGTGAGAAGGAAAATGACCGGCGTAAAACTAAAATAGAGTGATTAATTGCCCTCAATCGCATTTCAGGGCACTTCTAGAAATTCAGGTTTTCAGGATAAAGTGCAAGGCGCACGGAGCGGAGCAACCGGAATGTACTTAAGGTACATGAGGATTGTGAGCACCGCGCAACGCAGCAATTTGCCTGAAAAATGAATTTATAGAGGTGCCCTTTATGCCCCTGATACGACCCAGCCGCGAAGTCGACCTCCCCGCCATAACCGCCATCTACGCCCACCACGTATTGCACGGCACCGGCACGTTTGAAACCGAACCCCCCAGCCTGGGCGACATGACTGCACGCCGCGCCGATGTGCTGGCAAAAGGCTTGCCGCACCTCGTCGCCGAACAGGACGGCGAGGTCGTCGGCTTTGCTTATGGCAACTGGTTCAAGCCCCGGCCTGCCTACCGCTACTCGGTAGAAGATTCGATTTACCTCGCACCCGACCTGCACCGCAAGGGTCTGGGCCGCGCGCTGCTGGCGGAGCTTCTGGCACGCTGCGAATCAGCAGGTATTAGAAAGGTGATGGCCATCATTGGGGACTCGGCCAACGCAGGCTCAGTCGGCGTACATCTGGCGCTGGGCTTTGCCGTCGTCGGAACAATCGACGCCTGCGGCTGGAAATTCGGCGCCTGGCGCGACATTGTCATCATGCAAAAGACATTGGGCCTGGGTGATACGCAGCCGCCAGACGACGTGCAAAAAACCTGAAGCAGATAATTGCCACATGCTTGCCTTCAATCCAAAAAACAAAACAATTGCCGCCTGGCTGGCTTTAATCTTCGGCCAGCTAGGCCTACATCGCTTCTATCTTTTTGGCGTAAAAGATGTTTGGGCATGGCTGCACCCCCTAGTTGCTGCGGTCGGCTGGTGGGGCGTTCGCCGCGTGCAGCTTTACGGCCAGGATGACCAGTTAGCGTGGCTGCTGATTCCGCTACTCGGGTTCACGCTGGCCGGCACTGCGCTAACTGCCATTTACTACGGATTGATCTCATCCGAAAAATGGAACGCACTGCACAACCCTGACTCGCCAGAAGCACCCGCAGCAAACACCAACTGGCTGACCATAGGCGCCGTGGTGTTCGCCCTGCTGTTTGGTGCCATCACGCTGATGTCGAGCATCGCCTTCAGCTTTCAGCGCTACTTCGAGTATCAGGCGGAAATGTTGCCCCCACGCTCGCCCACTTCGTGTGGCGCGCTGCCCCCCGAGGGGGCTGTCCCGCCTAAGGGCGGCCTGTCGGCGGGACTGTGCCCCCACACTTTTCACTTCGTGTCATACGCTGCCCCCGAGGGGGCTAATTTTTAACCGTTGAGGCTTTCAGCCAATAGTCTGTTTTAGAAACTCGCCTGTAGCCCCACTTTCAAGCTACGCCCCGGCAACGGAGCACGCCCCGGCACCGTTTGCGTGAGGATGGATGTTGCGCTGTAGGCGAGTTGGTTGCCCGCGTTGTCAAGTCGCGCATACCAGAGCATTTGACCGGTGGCTGGCGCAGCGGTCTTCGTGCGATACGTTACAGCCGCATTCCATAAGGTGTAGCCATTGGTCGGCTGCTGCCCGTCTGGCACCCGTGCTTGCCGCGACGTGGTGTTAAAACCCAGCCGCCCTTGCCACGGACCTTCAGCCAGCACCAGTGTTGCACCCACACGCGCTGGCGCAATGCGCGGCAGCGGTTGGCCAATCGTCAGGTTGTCTGCACGCAGCAAATCACCACGTAACTCCAGGTCAACTGTGCGGCCTTTGTCAAACAAGCGAATATTGCCATTCGCCTCCAGGCCGCTAAAGCGCGCCCGTACCTGGCGGTAGCTGAACTCCGGCAGATCGCCGGGCACATCCCCATCGGGGGTGCGCGTGCTGCCTGTGCTGTCAAGATAAATATAGTTGTTGAAGCGGCTGATAAACCCTGTCAGCGCCGCGCGGTCTGCGCCGTTCTTCCACTGCACACCGGCATCCAGGCTGGTAGCGCGTTCTTTTTCAAACTTCGCGTTACCCACTTCATAAACACCCGTCGCAGCATGCGGGCCATTGGCATACAGCTCGTAGTCTTTGGGAGCGCGCTCGCTGTAGCTGAGGTTGGAGGTGAGCTTCCAGGCGGGTGCCAGATTGACCAGCCCACCCACCGCGTAACTACCTAGATTGAAGTCGTGCTTGCCGGGTACAAAGCGGGGCAGATCCGGGTTGCCGTCAGACGTGACCGCAGCGTTTTCCAGCCTGCCGCCAAAGGTCAGCTTGCCCCAGCTCAGGCCCAGCTCTTCATAGGCAAACAGTGCCTTGTTGCTGCTGCGGCTAAACGGCGCAAAGGCCTCTGCGCCGACTGCTGAAAACTGCGAATTTTCAAGCTGCAAGCCGACCATGCCTTCCAGCGAACCCAACTTGGCATGACGCACTTCAAGGCGCAGCTCATTGCCTTTATTTCTGAAGGTGGTTTCCGGCTCACCCGCCTTGAGTTCGACGTGCTGATAGTCCGTGCTGCTCATCTGCGTTTTGATCGATTCAATCAAGCCATTGCCCACACGCACCAGGCCTTCCAGCGCATAGCGCTTTGAACGCATATCGATCTTCACGTCGTCTTCTGCCACCGTGCCGTAAATGCTGGCGTAGTCCGTAACCGATGCGCCGACATAACCACGGTCAAAAAACAGGCTGCCGCCCAGGCTGCTACTACGGGTATCTGCGGCTGAATTGCAGATGCGCCGCGCCAGGCCAATACTACCGGGCCGGGTGCAATTGAGCTCAATCGGCACACGGGTATCGCCATTGGTGCGCGAACTGGTGTCCAGATGCAGGCCGAAACGGTTGCTACCCGTGGCCAGCGAAATAGCAGCGTTTTTTCCTCTGTCAGCACTGCTCAAACCGGCGTCAAGCTTGCCCGTGATACCGCCTTTTTCGTCAAACAGCGCTTCACGCGGTATGCGGCTGTCAATCACGTTGACCACACCACCCACAGCGCTACCGCCATACAGCAGCGCGCCGGGGCCACGCAGCACTTCGATGCGCTCAATCGTGAGCGGGTCCATCGGCACAGCGTGGTCAAAGCTTAAGCCTGATGCGTCAATGTTGGCACCGCCGTTTTGCAAGATGCGGATACGGTCGCCGTCCTGTCCACGAATGATGGGCCTGCTGGCGTTGGGGCCAAAGTAGGTGCTGCTGACACCCGGCGTGTTGGCAAGCGTCTCACCGAGAGTGGACTCGCGTTTGAGCAGCAGCGCCGTGCCAGCTAGGGCCGACGTAGGTGCAACCAAATCACTGCTACCCAGTGGGTTGCCCGTGACGGTGACTTCTTTGAGCATTGGTGCGGGCTCGCCTACATTGGTTTGTGCATGGGCATGGTGCGAATACAGCATGGCCGTAGCGCCATACCCAAGCACGGCAAGCACAGCTACCCGGACAGGACTTTGTGAAAAATAAAACATCTAGATGACCTCGTTGACTCGAACAAAAACAGGCGGCATACCAGCATCAAGCCGATACAGCGCAACTTTGAAAGTTCAGCGAGTCAAAGGCGGGCCGCGCGCGTCAAACAGCGCTGCCCAGCGGGCGAGTGCTTCGCCCTGAAAGATCGCCACAGCGATAGGCGGCAACAGCACCGGCAGCGCCAGTGCCGCTAGCTGTGGTGCGGCACTGCCATGGCTGGCCTGGTCAAACAGTCGGCAATCGTTGTCGCCGTGGTGTGAAGAAAAAAGGTTGTCAACCCAGTTGCCTGAAGGCTCGCCAGCTTCGCTTGCAGATTGCAGTGCAGGCAGTGCAATCTGCACGATGCTGCCCGCAGCCGTCGCAGTCGTGTATGACCCACGAATCGGCCCGTGTACAACCCCGTGCATAAAGCCCAGCGTTTGCGACAGTAAAAGCGCGCAGGCCAGCAGCAGCGGCATCCAAAGCCTAACCCCGGGCCTAACCCCAAGCATTAGCCAGGAGGCCCGCTTGTTTGCGGAATGTACAGGGCTCTTTAGGTCGGACATGAGGCGCGAAGTATAAGCCAAGCTCGACCGCGTCACACCACACCCGCCACATGCGGCAAAATCAAGCCACGCATCACGACAAAAAGCCTGCACCAGGAAACAAACATGCCCTCATCACCAACCCTACAAAATCGCCCCACCCACCTGCGCAGCCACACCTTCCACGGCCTGGCACCCGGCCCGCGCCTGCTGGTGCTGGGCGCGGTGCATGGCAACGAGGTTTGCGGCAGTCACGGCATCACACAAATTCTGGCGGCCATCGACAACGGTGCATTGGTCATCGCACGCGGCACAGTCACCTTTGTGCCGATTACCAACCCGCTGGCCCATCAGCTCAAACAACGCGTCGGTGACCGCAATTTAAACCGCAACATGGCCCCCAACGCCATCCCGCAAGACTTTGAAGACCGCATTGCCAACGTGCTGTGCCCGCTGCTGGAGGCACATGACGTGCTGCTCGATTTGCATTCCTTCCACACCGGTGGCGCACCGTTTGTGATGATTGGCCCGCAAGACAACCAGGGCACGCTGGAGCCGTTTGCCCATGCATCAGAAGAAATGCAGCTCGCGCTGCACACTGGCCCCTACCGCATCGTTGAGGGCTGGTTAGATACCTACGCACGCGGCGTGAAGCGTCGGGCTGCTGCGGCCACTGAGGGTGGCAGTGCTCGATCACAGTCGCTGGTTACCAACCCCAACTACGGCGTTGGCAGCACCGAGTACATGCGCTCACGCGGCGGTTACGCCGTCACGCTCGAGTGCGGCCAGCACGACGACCCGAAAGGTATTGAGGTTGCGAAACACGCGATCGGGCAGACGCTGGCGTTGCTCGGCATCACGTCAGCACCACTCACACCCGCAACAGGTGAGCGCGAGATCCTGCGGCTGATCGACGTCACCGACCGCGAAGACGCACTAGATGCCTTCACCCGCGAATGGCGCAGCTTTGACGCGGTAAAGGCTGGCGATGTGATCGGTGTGCGCAGTACTGACACTGGTGAGGGTGCCGAAGTCAAAGCCCTCGCTGATGGCTTTGTGGTGTTTCCCAACCCTAAAGCCGAAGTCGGCCAAGAGTGGTTTTACTTCGCGCAACGTCGGCTTTGAGCTGATCGGCAGCTTGTGAGTGCTACTATTTTAATAGCTTGTCACGCCCGTATTTTTTGGGCCAGAGCCATTTTTTACTGCATTTTAGGGCTGCAAGCCAATTGAAACGGGCGTGACCAGCTACTGAATCAACAGCAACTCAACCCTTCACCAGCGCCGCAAACGTCTTACGAAACTTGGCGACTTTTGGCCCCGCCACCGCCACGCAGTAACCCTGGTTGGGGTTGTTCTCGAAGTAGTCCTGGTGGTAGGCCTCGGCGGGCCAGTAGTTGGCCAGTGGCAGCACTTCGGTGACTATGGGCTTGCCGAAGGTCTTGTCCTGGCTGACTTCGCGGATGAAGTCTTCGATGACGGTTTTCTGCTCTGGGGTTGAGTAATAAATGCCGCTACGGTACTGCGTGCCCGCATCGTTGCCCTGACGGTTCAGGCTGGTCGGGTCGTGGATGACAAAGAAGATTTCCAAGATTTGCGTCAGCGTGATGCTCGCCGGGTCGTAGACCAGCTTGACGACTTCGTTGCTGCCTGTGCTGCCGCTGCAAACGTCTTCATAGCTGGGCCGCGCGAGCTGGCCGTTGCTGTAACCGGACTCAACGTCCGTCACGCCACGCACCTTGACGTAAACCGCCTCGGTACACCAGAAGCAGCCGCCGCCTAATGTGACGGTTTGGGTAATGGCTTGAAGTTCATTCATTTTGTGGATTCCTTAAGTAATTAAGTGAGGGCATCGATTCGATTTTCAGTGGACTATAGGTTGTTATCAATTCAGTCGTTTCAAGTCAGGAATTCTTTCACCGCCAGCCAGCCCGGTCGGCCAAGCCACAGTTAAACTGATTTTTACGCGCAAGCGCATCACCATTGCAATTTACTTTTAAGCTTGAAGCATCTAGCCTTACCAATTTACCAATGGATACCTTAACCATGAAAACCAACGTCAAAGCCAAATTCAAATGGGAAGACCCCTTCATGCTGGCCGACCAGCTGACAGACGACGAGCGCGCCATTGTTGATGCGGCGCACGAGTTTTGCCAGGACAAGCTGCAAACCCGCGTGCTGATGGCCGCACGGCATGAAAAGTTTGACCGCGAGATCATGAATGAAGCCGGTGCCATGGGCTTTTTGGGCTCAACGATTGAAGGCTATGGCTGCGCCGGCCTGAGCTACGTCGCCTACGGCCTGATAGCACGCGAAGTCGAGCGCGTTGACAGCGGCTACCGCAGCGCCATCAGCGTGCAGTCGTCGCTGGTCATGCACCCGATCAACGCCTACGGCAGCGAGGCGCAGCGTGAAAAATACCTGCCCAAACTGGCGACGGGTGAATGGGTTGGCTGCTTCGGCCTGACCGAGCCCAACCACGGCAGCGACCCGGCCAGCATGTTGACGCGCGCCAAGTCGGTGGAGGGTGGCTTCATCATGAAGGGTTCCAAGATGTGGATCACCAACAGTCCGATTGCGGATGTGTTTGTGGTCTGGGCCAAGATGGAAGACCCTGACGGTAAGGTAGGCGGCCAGGAGAGCATTCGCGGTTTCATCCTTGAAAAAGGCATGAAGGGTTTAAGCGCCCCCAAGATCGAAGGCAAGATGAGCCTGCGCGCCAGCATCACAGGCGAGATCGTGATGGACGACGTGTTTGTACCCGAAGCCAATTTGCTGCCCAACGTCAGCGGCCTGAAGGGCCCGTTTGGCTGCCTGAACAAGGCACGCTACGGCATTGCCTGGGGCGCGCTGGGCGCAGCTGAAGACTGCTGGCACCGCGCCCGCCAGTACACCATGGACCGCGTACAGTTTGGCCGCCCGCTGGCGCAAAACCAGCTGATTCAAAAGAAACTGGCCGACATGCAGACCGAAATCGCGCTCGGCCTGCAAGGCTGCCTGCGCGTGGGCCGCCTGATGGACGAAGGCAAGGACGTACCGGAGATGATTTCGCTCATCAAGCGCAACAGCTGCGGCAAGGCGCTCGACATTGCCCGTATGGCGCGCGACATGCACGGCGGCAACGGCATCCATGATGAGTACCACGTCATCCGCCACATGATTAATTTAGAGACCGTCAACACCTACGAAGGCACGCACGATGTGCACGCATTGATTCTGGGCCGGGCACAGACCGGTTTGCAGGCTTTTTATTGATTTTTGAGCACTTTTTTGGTTTTTACTATTTTTTGATGCTTTAGCCCATTAAAACAGGGCCTCTGCCCAGAGGCCCCTGAATACGGCACGGCCCAGCCTGGCCCTTTTACTGCGGCGCGCCTGCGTTATGGCATTTGGCTGTCGAGGCAGTCCGGCCTGCCTGTTGCATTTAGCGGCGGTAGCGGCTGGGCCGCTGGCACGAATGAAAAAAATACTGAGGCAGACTTAGCCGCACGGGTGGCGCTGGAGGACTACGGCTT
>JBKJOH010000137.1:0-10262 GCA_046593295.1 Polaromonas sp.
CGATAACCCTACTACATCTATCTACCTATATATAAAATGAGTAGCAATAGACCTCAAGAGTTACAAAAATTACAATCAGAATTTAGTAACAAAGTGAAACCTTCATCATCATCATCATCTTCATCATCATCTTCATCATCTTCATCATGCCGCCGCCCTTCATCTTTTTCATCAGCCCTGCATTTGCTCGAATTCATTGAGCAGGCGGTTGACTTCCTGAACCTTACCGCCTGCAAACCCGGTGGAGCACGGGCGAAGTGCTGGAACTTGATGTCGAAGCCAGGCTGAGAAAGAACCCGTCTCTTGAACCGATCCTTGCACTCGAGATGTTTGCCAAGGTCCACATCGGCGAATGGGGCGGCAGCATTGAATGGATCGACGAGGAGTTTGGCGCTGACAACGTTTACGTGTGGGCCAAAGAGCAGGCTGGAGAAGTCAGCCACGAAATGCTGGGCAACTGGATGATGCGCAACGGCCTGTCACTCACCGGAGTGGCCGAAGCGCTGGGAATCAGTCGCCGCATGGTCAGCTACTACCGTACCGCCCACCAACCCATTGCGCGCGCCATCTGGCTGGTTTGCCTGGAATGGGAAGCCACCCGGCCCGGAGAACGCGGCCTGCCGCGTGGTTTGCCGACGGCTCACGACTACGCCGCGATGCACCCGTGATGATTGGATAGGCGCAAGTTGCTATCGTTTTAATAGCTGTTTGCGCCCGTTCTTATTGCGCTGGCGCTCGAAACAGCTTAAATATCTGGCCTCCTTTGAGGGATGCCCTTGGTGCGTTGACGCCTGAACTGACGCCGCCTGCGCCTTAGAACGCGTTGAATTCTCCATCCTTTTGGCATATCATCACATTTTGTTGTCCAAAAATGGGGGTTCACTTATGAATAAGCTATTGTTGGTTGCGGGAATCGTGTTCTTGGGATTCTCTGGGGCCGTAAGTGCGCAGTCCTGCTCTTGCACCGGGAACGATCAGGTCAAGGGCGCGGATGTTACGACCGCACTTCAGGGCAACACGGTCTGCGTGCCCAAGGGCGCGGGCTGGGAATGGCAGGAGCAACACCGTACGGGCGGCCAATTGTGGGACTACAAGCTCGGTGCAGGACACCCTGTGGATCCAACCGAGCAAGTCGGCACGTGGGCAGTGAGCGGTGGCGGCGCAAACACGATCGTCACCCACGCCTATGGCAGTCAGTCGTTCGCATACACGGTTTGTCGGGTCGGCACCAGCACCAGCTACGGCTTTTGCCCCTCTAGCGGCACCACGATCATGGCCACGATCAAGGCAGGGACTGCCGGTTGTCCGTAACCCCGTTGGCCTGGCAGATCCTGACCAGACAACAGCCCAGTGGTTCATCTCTGGGCTTTTTTTTATTCTTCCGCCAACGCGCTACCACGTGATCCCATGCCACGCCTAGGCCCCAGTTTTGGCGTCTGGTTGGCCTACATCACATTCGTGGTGTATGGCAGCCTGTTGCCCTTTAACTTCCAGCCGCTTTCCCTTGATACCGCTATTGAGGCATTTCGGAACATTCGGTTTTTGCAGCTCGGCATCGAATCACGCGCTGACTGGGTTGCCAACGGCGTGCTGTACGTGCCGGTGGGGCTGCTCACGGCTAGGCTGCTGATCGCAGCATTCGGCGGTCGTGGCTGGCCGCTGGCGGTTGTGCTGGCGATGGCTTTTGGTGCTGTTCTGGCCTTTGCGGTCGAATTCACCCAGCTTTATTTTCCGGCGCGCAGCGTCTCGCAGAACGACCTGATCGCCGAATGCATTGGCAGCGTGATGGGTGCCTTGGCGGCACCGGCACTGATGCCTTGGACCGAGCGCCTGCTTGGCGCCTGGCGAACGGGTGGCCAGCGGCTGGCTCAGCGGCTGCTGGAGGCCTATGCCGTGGTGTACTTCCTGCTGTGCCTGTTTCCCTACGACCTGCTGCTGTCGGCGCAGGAATGGCAGGCCAAGCTCGGTTCTGACGCCTGGGGCTGGCTGCTGGCCGACTCGTCGTTGCAGCGCGGCTGGGTAGCCGTTTTGCTACTGGGCGTAGAGGTGCTGATGGCGGCACCCTACGGCGTGCTGTTGGCATCGCGACGCGGGGCACGGCGCAGCGGTGTGGGTGCTTGCCTGGTGCTCGGTTGCGGCTTGGGGTTGGCCATTGAGGTGGGGCAGCTGGTCATGGCATCGGGCATCACGCAGGGCGCCTCCGTGCTTACCCGTGGCGTCGGCGTGGCGCTGGGCGCCTGGTGTTGGCGGCTGTGGGTTGGCCGCGGCATCGCCCCCATCAAGTCTGCCTTGGGCCGCCATGGGCTTGCACTGGGGTTGATTTACCTGGTCGCGCTGCTGGGGGTGAATGGCTGGTTTGCCCGTCCTGTGCTCGACATGGCGGCTGTGAGTGAAAAGTGGGCGGCGCTGCACCTGATGCCGCTTTATTACCACTACTTCACGACCGAGGCCATAGCCCTGTTCAGCCTCGGCAGCGTGGCACTGATGTATCTGCCGGTGGCGGTGATCGGCTGGTCGTGGCAATGGCGGTCGGCCACCACGCTGACGGCTGCAGCGGGCTTGGCGTCAGTGGTTGAGGCGGGCAAGCTGCTACTGGAAGGACTGCACCCGGACCCGACCAATATCATCATCGCCCTGGCGGCCTCCTGGACTGCGCTTCGCCTGCTGGCGCTGATTGAACGTCCACATCCGGCTGCGCAGCATGCTATCAGCCCGGTGCCGCCATCGCCCTGTGAGTTACCAGCGGGAGCAGCGGACTTGACATGGCGCGCCTGGACACTGACCGGCCCTGTGATGATTTTTGCGGCCTGGTCGGCCTGGTCGCTGCCGGCCTTGGCTTGGCCCGTGCTTGCCGTTTTAGTTGGCGCTGCAGCGATGGTCTGGCGGTGGCCTGTGCTCGCATTGGCCCTGGTGCCAGCGGCGCTGCCGGTCTTTGATCTGGCACCCTGGACAGGACGGTTCTTCTGGGACGAGTTCGATCTGCTGATGCTCGTGGTGCTGGCCATTGGCTGGCACCGCACCACACCGCCAGCCCCAGGTACCGCGCGCGGGCTGGCTTCGCTTCAGGCCCTGATGTTGCTGGTGTTCGGCATGAGCCTCGCCATCAGCATGCTGCGAGGCCTGATGCCCTGGCAATGGCCTGACCAAAACAGCTTTGCCAGCTACTACAGCGGCTTCAATGCCCTGCGCATCGCCAAGGGAGCCGTCTGGGCGGCCGGCTTCATCGCGTTGTACCGGCGACTGCAGCATTCGGGCCTAGACAAACACCGAACCTTCGCCTGGGGCATGAGCTTCGGCCTTCTGTTGACGGTGGCTGTTGTCGTCTGGGAACGCCTGGCCTTCGTCAGCTTGTTCGACTTCAGCGCCATCTACAGAGTGACCGGGCCGTTCTCGGCCATGCACACCGGGGGTGCGTACATCGAGTGCTACCTGGCGCTGGCAGCCGCCTTCCTGCTGTGGCTGGTTCTGCGCACGCCGCGCCCGCAGTGGCGGTGGTTGGGCGCGCTGCTGCTGCTGGGCGCCACCTATGCGTTGATGGTGACCTACTCACGTAACGGTTATGCGGCATTGCTCGTGGTGGTTCTAGTCATGCTCGGCGCTGCGGTAATCCAGCCTGCGGGGTACAGGCCTACAGGTGCCAGGCACCCACGTCTTACCGCGTTGCTGGTGGGCGCCTCGATCGTGGCGGTGGCCGCGCCCGTGCTGCTGGGCCCGTTTGCGCTACAGCGGCTGGCTCAGGTTGGACGCGACCAGGCCATTCGGGTTGCGCATTGGCAAGATGCCCTGCAAATGCGCGACAACGACTGGCCCACAACGATGTTCGGCGTCGGCCTGGGGCACTTTCCGGCCACCCACTATTGGCGTAGCGCCGAGCCGATACACGCCGCGCCCTATGGTTTGGCCAGCGACAAGACCGGGCTCTTCCTGCGCTTGGGGATCGGGGCGCCGGTCTATATCGAGCAGTTCGTCAACGCCAGGCCGGGTCAGCGCTACCGGCTGTCGCTGGACATTCGCTCAGACGGACCAGCCACGCTCGGTGTGGCCCTGTGTGAAAAATGGATGCTGACATCGGGTGCCTGCGACGGTGCCATGATCGATGCCAGCGCGTCACCAACGGGCTGGCGCCACGTAAGCGCCACACTGACCACCGAACGCTGGTCGCCTCACGCCTGGTACCGAACGCCGCCGGTCAAGTTCGCGATCTTCAACAGCGGCGGCCCCAGCTCGGTCGATGTTGCCAATATCCGGTTTGAGACCGAGGCGGGTTCGGCGCTGTTGGCCAACGGCAGCTTCGCGGCCGGACTGGACCACTGGTTCTTCAGCACCGATGTCGATCCGCCCTGGCACATTCACAGCCTGCCGGTGACGATTCTCTTTGAGCAAGGTTGGCTGGGTTTGCTGGCGGGGGCAGCCGCCATGGCGATCGCCCTCGGTGCCGCAGCGGTGCGGATCTGGCGCGGTGACCCAGTTGCAGCGCCAGTGCTTGCAGCCTTGCTCGCCATGATGGTGTCGGGCGTGGCCAATACCCTGATTGATTCACCACGATTTTTGACCTTGCTGTTAGTTCTGATGTGGCTGGGCAGCCACCAGAACATCCGCACGGCCGCAGGCCCACCCACGGTAGCGAACGCCGGGGTGAAGCCATGAAGTGTTCTGCCGTCTGGATTTTTCTGATGTCGCTGTTGTGGCTCCCGGTGAGCCATAGCACGACACCTGATCCGTCGTCAGCCACGGCAGCCGTGATACGCGTTGGACCTGAAAGGAGCATCAAAACAATTGCAGCCGCCTCAAGACTGGCGGTGGCTGGAGCCACTATTTATGTGGATGCAGGCGACTACGTGGGCGACGTGGCGGTGTGGACGCAAGACCAGCTCACGCTTCGCGCCTTAGGTGGGCGCGTAAAGCTGAATGCCGCTGGAGCTTCCGCTGAAGCCAAGGGTATTTGGGTGGTGCGCGCCAAAGGCATGCGCGTCGAAGGCTTCGACTTTGAGGGCGCTGCGGTACCCAGCCGTAATGGGGCAGGCATTCGCCTAGAGACAGGGTCGCTGCACGTGAAAGACTGCAGCTTTAAATACAACGAGATGGGGCTGCTCACCAACAACGACCCCAACACCGAACTGGAGGTCGAGAACAGCGAGTTTGCCTACAACCAGCGTCCCGATGGGCATAACCACAACCTGTATGTGGGGCAGATTGCACGCTTGTCAGTCAGAGGCAGCTACTTTCACCATGCGCGCAGCGGCCACCTGCTCAAAAGTCGCGCTGCGCTGAACGATATTTATAACAACCGACTGATCGACGGTGCAGGTGGCACTGCCAGCTATGAACTGGAATTTCCCAATGGGGGCATAGCTAACGTGGTGGGCAACCTCATTGCGCAAAATACCACCACCGAGAACCCAATCCTGATCTCCTTTGGCGCCGAGGGCTACAAGTGGCCGCGTAACGATATCCACCTGGAAAACAACACGTTGGTGAATCCGCTGCCCCGTGGCGGCATGTTCTTGCGTGTGGTGCCGGGCGCAGACTCGATACGCGCAATCAACAACCGCCTGGTAGGCGCTGGCAGTCTCGAATCAGCCGGGCCGGGCGAGTATAGGAACAACGTCTCGCTTGATTTGCGTGGCTACACGCAAGCGCCAGGTGGCAACACGCATAATTCGAGAACACTGCAGCGTGTGGCACCGCCCGCCCCAAATTGAATTCAAAATAACCTTATGTCCGTGACCGACTCATCCCTGACCCTTGGCTCACCCCGATTCTCTGATGCCCGTCTGGCCGGGTTGGCAAGCAGCCAAGGGGTACTGGCCGCCTGGCGTGAAGCAACCACCCCGAATGCGAAAGACACCGCCACGGGCGTGACCGGAGACTTTGCCGTGGGGCTGCGTGAGCCCGGTGGCCGCACCTTTCTGGCGGTGGACCGCTTTGCCATCCAGACCCTTTGCTACCGTGTGGTGGACAGCCAGTTGCGCTTTGCCGCTCGCGCCGACGAACTGGCCGATGCCAGCACCGAGATTGACCCGCAGGCGATTTTTGACTACCTGTACTTTCACGTCATCCCCTCGCCGCGCACCATCTACAAAGGCATTTACCGGTTGCCACCAGGTCACTATGCCGTGTTTGAAAATGGCAAACTCACCGTGGCACCGTATTGGGTGCCCGCCTTTGAAGAGCAACACGGCACCTCGTTTGATGCATTGAAAGATGAGTTCAGGCAACTGCTGCAAGACGCGGTGGCGACGCAGCTCGACGACAGAAAACCGGCCTGCTTTTTGAGTGGCGGCACCGACAGCTCCACCGTGGCCGGCATGATGGCCCGCGCCAGCGACCAGCAAACCGCCAGCTACTCCATTGGCTTTGATGCGCAGGGCTACGACGAAATGGAGTTTGCCCGCCTGGCAGCCAAGCACTTCAAGACAGAGCATCACGAGTATTACGTGACGCCTGACGACCTGGTGCGCAGCATCCCGGCCATGGCGGCGCATTTTGACCAGCCATTTGGCAACTCGTCGGCCCTGCCCGCTTACTACTGCGCCAAGATGGCGCGAGAAGACGGCGTGAGCAAGCTGCTGGCGGGCGATGGCGGTGACGAGCTGTTCGGCGGTAACACCCGCTATGCCAAGCAACGGGTGTTTGGCTGGTATGACCACGTACCAAGCATCTTGCAAAAAGGCCTGATGGAGCCACTGCTGGGCACCCGTGCTGCCGCGGCTGTTCCGCTAACCCGCAAGGCCGGCAGCTACGTGGAACAGGCCCGTGTGCCCATGCCAGACCGGCTGCAGATGTACAACCTGATCATGCGGCTGGGGGTGAGCGAAGTGCTCACGGCGGGCATGATGGCGCAAATTGACACCAGTTTGCCTCTGCAACTGCAACGCCAAGTTTGGCAAGCTAACGGCCAATGCAGCCACCTGAACCAGGAACTCGCCTATGACTGGCGCTTTACCCTGGCTGAGAGTGATTTACCCAAGGTAAAGGGCGCCACCAGTTTTGCCGGTATGGCCGTGGGCTTTCCGATGCTGGACGACCGGCTGCTGGCCTTCTCGCTCAAGCTACCCACAGACTACAAACTTAAAGGTTTGAAGTTGCGCTGGTTCTTCAAGGAGGCGCTGCGCGGGTTTCTACCAGACCAGATCATCGTCAAGAAAAAGCAGGGCTTTGGTCTGCCGTTTGGCGTGTGGGCCAATCAGACGCCAGCGCTCAAGGCGCTGGCAAAAGATTCGCTGGAGAGCCTGGCGGCGCGGGGCGTGGTGCGGGCCGACTTTATTCAGACCCTGCTGACGCAGCGGCTGCCCGAGCACCCCGGCTACTATGGCGAGATGGTGTGGATTTTGATGATGCTGGAGCAGTGGCTCAAGGCGAAGGAACCCGCCTACCGCTTAGCTTGACTTACATGACATGACATGACATGGAACAAACCACCCGACCAACGCCCATTTCTAGCACGATGAATGTCTTTCTGACCTTTGACATTGAAGTTTGGTGCAACGGCTGGGATGATCTGGATCGGGCTTTTCCAGCCAGTTTTGAGCGTTATATTTACGGCCACTCGGCCCATGGTGACTATGCCCTGCCCCAGACCCTGGCCATTCTCAACCGGCATGGGCTCAAGGGGGGGTTTTTTGTCGAGCCGTTATTTGCGGCCCGCTTTGGCATAGAGCACCTTGAAGTCATCGTACGGTTGATCCGCGAGGCCGGGCATGAGATCCAGTTACACCTGCACCCTGAATGGACCGACGAAGCACTTGAGCCCATCATCGAGAACTGCAATACCAAACGGCAGCACCTGTGAGCTACTACACGCTGGACGAGCAAACAGCACTGATTGCCCACGGTCTGAAGTTACTGAAATCTGCCGGCAGCGGCCCAATACGCGCCTTTCGTTCTGGCAGCTTTGCCGCCAATCGGGACACCTTTGAAGCATTGCACCGCAATGGAATCATGCTGGATACCAGCCTGAACCGATGCTATGCCGTGAGCGCGCCGGATTTGCGCGATGACTATACGTTCAACACGGCCTTCATGGTGCAAGGTGTAACGACCTATCCCGTAACAGTGTTGAAGGACGGCTTTGGGAAAGACCGCCCAGCGCAGGTCGGCGCTTGTGGCTTCAGCGAGTTGCGAGAGGCCTTGCTCAGCGCGCAAATTGCGGGTACTCGGGATTTTGTGGTGGTCTCTCATAACTTTGAAATGCTCAAGCCCGGATCGTCAGCGCCGGACTGGATTGTGGTGAAGCGGTTTGAGCGTCTGTGTGCTTTTCTGGCTCAGCATTCAGAAGAGTTTCGGGTAAGGGGTTTCGCTGAAGATATGTGCCTAGCGCCAGATTCCCAGCAGGCACACTTACCGCAGCCCCACGCAACCTGGTTTGCAACGGGCCAGCGCTATGTCGAGCAGATTTTGCGGCGTTTGCACTGAGCCTCAAGAACGAGCATGAGGATCGCAGAAAAATGATTGAAAAAACATGTCTTTGGAAATACCAATGAACCTTTGGCAAAGTCGGTCGGTACCCTTTAAGTTCCAAATCAGTGATTGGACTTTGTTCAGCGCGTCGCTCCCACTGCAGGTGCGTGTAGAGAAACCATTTAACGAAACACCATCCTCAGAGAATCCAACCCCGCCAGCCAACGAACTCTTGGAGGGTAGCCAAGGGTTTTTGATCCGCAGCCTGCCAACTGCTGGGACGCTCCCGGTCATTAGTCAAGTTGGGGACTATCTCCGCTACGTACCACTACAGTATCAACATTGTTATATTGACCTGAGCCTCTCATTCGATAATTATCAAAAAAAATTTTCGTCTAAAACAAGATCCACGTTACACCGTAAACTAAAAAAATACACGGAGCACTGCGGCGGCAATATTGTTTGGAAAACATACAAATATCCTGAAGAGATGCGGGAATTCTTCCGACTCGCTCGCGACGTGTCGAAATTGACATATCAAGAACGACTGCTTAATGCCGGAATTCCAAACTCAGAGGATTTCATTCGTCAAGCGGAATCATTAGCGACAGATGGACTCATACGAGCATACATATTGTTTGATGGCGAGAGGCCCGTGTCCTATTTGTATTGCCCTGTGCATGATGACGTTCTCATCTATTCGTACTTGGGATACGACCCTAACAATCTTCAGATGTCGGTAGGCACTGTCCTTCAGTGGCTTGCTGTCGAGCAACTATTTAATGAGAGCCGTTTTCGGTACTTTGATTTCACTGAAGGTCAGTCGGACCACAAGCGACTTTTTGCGACTCACGAACGGCGATGTGCCAACGTTTTTATGGTGACTGCTAGCTTTAAAAATAGGGTTCTCATCTACAGTCATCTATTTATGAATCAGCTCTCCAGCTGGCTTGGTCTAATGCTTGATCGATTGGGTATAAAGGCAAAGATCAAGCGCATTCTGCGTTTCGGAGGGTAGTCAACGCGAATGAAAAACGTCATGATGGAGATGCTCAAGAAACTTGCGCGACTGCTTGTTGGCGAGTACGCCATTTATCAAATTTACACTTTGGAATTGGAAGGCTGTGCGCAAACCAAGCCAGGACAGCTAACGACGTACAGGATAGCTCCCGTTGATGCATCCGCAATCAAGGCCAGCCCTGATGCACTGATTAGAGAGCAGGTTGGATATACCGGACCAGGCTCACATGCATATGCGTGTTTTGACGGCGATCGCATAGTAGGTGTATGTTTCTATTGGTTTGGGAGTCGCTATCTCACGCGTAACTTCTGGCCACTCGCCGAAGGCGAGGTGAAATTGGTTCAGATCGTCTCACTGCCAGAAATGCGCGGTTGCGGGGTTGCGACCACGTTGATTACTTGGTCGTGCCTTGATCTTGTAAAAAAGGGATTCATTCGGGCGTACGCACGAATATGGCATACAAATACGCCTTCGTTAAGAGCTTTCAAGAGTTCTGGATGGAGGCAAATTGCACTCGTACTTGAAATCAGGCCATTTCGACAAACCCGGCCAATCCGCCTGCGTTTCAACTCTAATTTTCTTCATCGTAAAACTTAGGATCGACTTAGAAGTGGCCCCGGTTGTTTGAACAACTAAAACCCGAATTTAAGTGAAGTCTGGGTTGATTGCCAAAGGTGCTCGGGTGCATCGGGAATTTCATTCTACGCAGCCTCTGCCAACTTGGGCAGCGAGTTCAGATAGGTCTGCTCTGGGGTGACTCGCTCCAAGCTTGAATGCGGCCTCTCGGTGTTGTACCAGTTGAAGTAGTCTGCGATGTCAGCTCTGGCTGCGGCCACACCGT
>JBKJOH010000280.1:0-15035 GCA_046593295.1 Polaromonas sp.
GTAACTGTGTGGCGGGTAACGCCGCCGCCGGTGCAGGTGTTGGCCCCGGCATGTTGCACTACATCCTGGGCATCACCAAAGCCTATTGCACCCGCGTGGGTGGCGGTCCTTTCCCGACCGAGCTGGACTGGGAAACACCAGGCACGCCCGGCTACCACATGAGCACCGTCGGTGCCGAGAAAGGCGTGACCACAGGGCGCAGCCGCCGCTGCGGCTGGTTTGACGCAGCGCTGCTCAAGCGCTCTGCACAGGTCAACGGCCTCACCGGTTTGTGCATCACCAAGCTTGACGTGCTCGACGGTATTGACAAGCTGCTGCTGTGTACCGGCTACGAGCTTGACGGCGAAATCACCGACATATTGCCGATGGGTGCAGACGACATCGAGCGTTGCAAGCCGATTTATGAAACGCTTGAGGGCTGGAGTGACAGCACCGTTGGCGTGACCGACTACGCCAAACTGCCCGTCAACGCGCGCCTGTATTTGCAACGCATCGAGCAGGTCACAGGCGTGCCGATTGTGATGGTCTCGACCAGCCCTGACCGTGACCACACCATCATGCTGCAGCACCCGTATTTGTCAAAATAATCCCGTTTCCATGCATCAAATAAGGCTGCAGCCCAATGAATACGGGCGTTACCAGCTACCAAATAAGGAGCAGTGAATATGTTGACAGAAGACGGCAAACATCTCTACGTCAGCTATGACGAGTACCACAACCTGATTGAAAAGCTGGCCATCAAGATCCATCAATCGGGCTGGCAGTTTGACACCATCTTGTGCCTGGCGCGCGGCGGTATGCGGCCCGGCGACATCTTGTCGCGCATCTTCAACAAGCCGCTGGCCATCATGTCCACCAGCTCGTATCGTGCAGATGCCGGCATGACACAGGGCAACCTTGACATCGCCCGTTTCATCACCACACCCAAAGGCGAAATCGCCGGCAAGGTGCTGCTGGTCGATGACCTCGCCGATACCGGCCACACCCTGAACTCAGTCATTAACCAGCTACGCAACAACTACAAGCCCATCACCGAGCTGCGCAGCGCAGTGATCTGGACTAAAGGTGTATCGACGTTTCAACCAGACTATTCGGTAGAAGAGCTGCCCACCAATCCGTGGATACATCAGCCGTTTGAGGGTTACGACTCGTTAAGCCCAGAACAACTGCTGGCGAAATGGAAAGTTTGAGAGTCTGCCGCTAACATTGGTGGATGACCGCTCAATCCACAACCCTCATCCACCACCCCTACAAACCCCCAGCCGGTTTTGAATCGGTGCAGCCGGGTGTTTACCGCGCATCGACCATCGTCTTTCCCAGCGTTGCAGCCCTGCGCAACCGGGACTGGAAGCACAAGACCGGCTATACCTACGGCTTGCATGGCACGCCGACGACCTTCACGCTGGAAGAGCGCATCGCCACGCTAGAAGGCGGCACGCATTGCACGCTGGTGCCCAGCGGGCTGGCGGCGGTGGTGGTGGTGGGCATGGCGCTGCTTAAAAGCGGCGACGAAGTGCTGATACCCGACAACGCCTATGGCCCGAACAAAGCGTTTGCGCAGGGCGAGCTGGCGGGTTGGGGCGTGACGCACCAGTTTTATGATCCCATGAATCCGGCTGATCTGGCCGCCAAGCTAGGACCTAAAACGCGGCTGGTCTGGCTGGAAGCGCCGGGCTCGATCACGCTGGAATTTCCTGATTTGCCAGCGCTGGTCGGCGTAGTCAAAGGCTTTGTCGCACCGCACCCTAAAGGCATCGTCACCGCCATCGACAACACCTGGGGTGCGGGCATCGCCTTCAACGCCTTCAAGCTGAGCATAGACATTTCGGCGCAGGCGTTAACCAAATACCCCAGCGGCGGTGCAGACGTGCTGATGGGCTCGGTCGTCACCAATGACGCAGCGCTGCACCACCTCATCAACACCTGCCACATGCGCGTGGGCTACGGCGTGGCGGGTAACGATTGTGAGCTGGTACTGCGCGGGCTCAACTCGATGGCACTGCGCTATGCGGCGCAAGACATTTCAACCCGGGCTCTGGCAACGTGGCTACAAGGCCAGCCGCAGATAGCCGCCGTGCTGCACCCCGCGCTTGCCGGCTCGCCGGGCCATGAGGCCTTCAAGCGCGATTGCAGCGCGGCGGCGTGCCTGCTCAGTGTGGTGTTCAAACCCGGCTACAGCCAGACGCAAGTGGATGGTTTTTGCGACAACTTAAAGCTCTTCAAACTAGGTTACAGCTGGGCTGGCCCCATGAGCTTGTGCGCGCCTTACGACATACCCGCCATCCGCAGCCAGCCGTGGCCGCACAAGGGCGGGCTGGTGCGCTTTTCGGTCGGGCTTGAGGCGCTGGCCGATTTGCAGGCTGACCTGATGCAGGCATTGGCGGCGAT
This sequence comes from Polaromonas sp., assembly GCA_046593295.1. GTDB lineage: Bacteria > Pseudomonadota > Gammaproteobacteria > Burkholderiales > Burkholderiaceae_C > Polaromonas. Next base: position 2,389 of record JBKJOH010000280.1, read on the forward strand.
GCACATTGACGCTGCACACGATGAAGTACAGTAATTCTATTTTCAGATCGATACGAGATTAGGCGCGAAGCCGCAGACAGTGCTTTTGCACGGCAAGGCGAAGCAACAACATATCGTATTGATCTGGAAATAGAATAAGGCCTAAATTTAACGAAAGCACCCTAATGGCAACTCCCAATTATTCCTACGAAAAACGCCAGAAAGAGCTCGCTAAAAAGCGCAAAAAAGAAGACAAATTAAAACGCAAGGCCGAGGGCAAACCTGACGAGCCGGACGAAGGCGAAGAAGGCGCGGGCGGCGAGCCCACAGAGGGCGAAGCGGGTGCGCCACCAGTCGTTTGAGGCGTTTTTAGATCCTGAAAAGTTCTGAACAATCAGCGTTTATCTGCCTCGATTGATGTCTTCGCCTTGTGCTGGCTTTACGGCGCGGCGGATAAACGCTGATTGTTATACGGATTCCATATATGCCTAGCGCAACAATCAAAATCTTCTTGGCTCACGGATATCCCAAGCGGCTCCGAACTGCGGAACTATCGAACTGGACGGGAAAGGCTGTCGCAGGCCCCAGAAGCGAGTTCGATGGCGTACTGTCCCGTGAAGAGTCAGACAGTTCTGGGGTCTATTTCCTCACGGGCGCTGATCCCGAGTCAGGAAAACCAGCAATCTATGTCGGCGAAGCTGAGCGCATTCGTGATCGGATCAAGGCTCACTTGGAAAAAGACTTCTAGAATCAAATTATCTTTTTTACCAGCAAAGACGATAACTTAACAAAGGCGCACATTCGCTATCTCGAAGGAAAGCTAATCGAACAAGCACGTAAATCTGGACGAGCTGTTGTCACAAACGGTCAAAGTAGTGGAGCGCGATTACCAGAGTCCGACAGAGAGGAGATGGAAATATTTTTGGAGAAAATTAACCAGCTATTACCTGTCCTTGGGGTAGAGTTGCTTGTGCCAGCTACATCGAAAGCCGTAGGCGAGTCCGAACATAAAAAGTTGTTCTGCGAGATCAAAGGAATCAAAGCAGAAGGCCATCTGGCACCAAACGGTTTTGTTGTACTTATGGGGTCACAGGCTGTTTTAACCGAAAGGGCATCATCGCAAAAATGGCCTTGGGCAATGAATATGCGACAGCGCCTAAAAGACGAAGGTGTATTGGAGATAAAAGGCGATGCTTTGGTATTCACCAATAACGCAGAGTTCACCAGCCCAAGTTCAGCTGCGGCAGTAATTCATGGCGGCCATGCCAATGGTTTAACCGCGTGGAAAGACAAAAACGGAAAAACTCTCAAGGAAATAGAGTCCGTTTAACTCAGGCGTAACGCGCATCGACGTTCGGGAATGACGCGGCGCCAGTTTGGATTTTGTCAAACCGTAGACCGACTCTTGTTGCAAAATAAATCAAACGGTGTATAAACACCTATGAACATAAACGCCGGAGTTGCTATGAATTCAATTCGCTGGAATATTGCCGTATCACCAGACATGGATCAATCAGTACGCATGTTCATTGCTGCGCAGGGCGGTGGCCGTAAGGGCGACTTGTCCAAATTTATCGAGGAAGCGGTGCGCTCATACCTGCTGGAGCGGGCAGTCGAACAGGCCAAGGCATCCACTGCCGGCATGAGCGCTATGGAGGTCACTGACCTCGTCGATGAGGCGGTGCAATGGGCGCGTGAGCACTGATTGATGCGGGTCGTTCTGGACACCAATGTCCTGCTCAGTGCGCTGATTTCCTCGCACGCTGCGCCTGACATCATCTACCGCGCTTGGCGTGCGGCCAGGTTCGAGCTGGTCACTTCGACGCTGCAGTTGGATGAGTTGCGGCGCGTGAGCCGCTACCCCAAACTCAAGACCATTTTGCCTGCACACCGCATCGGTGCGATGGTGAACAACATGCAACGCGGCACCATCATGCTAGAGCACCTCCCGAATTTGCCACAAGGTATTGAGGTGAACGATCCCAATGACGCTTTCCTGTTCACGATGGCCTTGGCCGGGGAGGCGAATTACCTCGTCACAGGAGATCGCCGTGCGGGGCGTCTGCAACTGGGTAATGCCGGTTCTGCCCGGATCGTCACCCGGCCACTTTCTGCGCCGATGCACTTTGATGCCTCTTGCCTCCAGCCAAGCCCGTCACCCATGATGTTGTGGATGGAAACTTTGCATAACTTTGATTTTTCGGGGAATGGGCAAATTTAGCCTTGATGCAGACACGCAGATGAAGACTGTCGCACCGCGCACCCCGCGCCGACCATTTCCCGCGCCAGTGCCTGCATCGCCGCCTCGCTGTGTCCCGCAGGCCGCAAGGTCAGTGCCTCGCCGTACAAATCAAAATTGCGTTTCATCGACTGGATGTACACCGGGTCGTAGTGTTTGACCAGTAGCTCGCGCACGACGCTGGCTACATCGCCGCTACGCGCTCTGGCTTGCCAATCGGCCACGACTTCTTTGCCACGCGCTTGCGTCAGCGCACCCAGCCGCTCGCAGAAAAATTCGATATCCTGCACAAAAAAGTCGTAGTCCTCCAGCAGCAGGGCGACCCTGGCATCTTCTGGCAGTTCGATTTGCAGGCAGGGCGCGGCTCGCATGGCGGTGATAAGGCCTTCGGGAATGGTGACGTTGCCGACTTTTTTGCTTTCACTCTCAATGTAAACGGGCAGGTCGGGGTTGAACCCTTGCAAGGCGGCCCAGATCAGGCTGTCATAGGCTTTTTGCGTGGGCTGTGGCTTGCCCGGCATCACCCCCAGCACCGAGCTGCGGTGGTTGGCCAGCGCCTCCAGATCCAGCACCTGCGCGCCTTGCGCCTTCAGGGCCTGTAGCAGGCGCGTCTTGCCAGAGCCCGTGGTACCGCAAATCACCCGGTAGCTGTACCTGGCAGCCAGTTGCGGAATATCGTTCACCAGCGCGGCCCTGAAGGCCTTGTAGCCACCTTCAACCAGCGTGACCTTGAAACCAATCTGGTCAAGAATCAGCGCCAGCGAGCCGCTGCGTTTGCCACCGCGCCAGCAATACACCAGCGGTTGCCACTCGCGCGGCTTGGCAATCACATCGCGTTCAATGTGCGCTGCAATGTTTTTGGCGACCAATGCCGCGCCCAGCTTTTTCGCCTCAAACGCGTTGATCTGCTTGTACTGGGTACCCACGATTTTGCGTTCATCGTCATGCAGGCTGGGCCAGTTGATGGCACCCGGCAGGTGGTCTTCAGCGAACTCGCCTTCGCTGCGCGCGTCGATCACGTCAGAGAAGTTGCCCAGTGTGCTCAGTGCCTCTGCGGCAGAAATTTTCTCCAGACTCATTTCAATAACTTTTTTAATTCGGGCCACACATTGGCAAGCATGGCGGGCTGGGAGGCCTCATTGGGGTGAATGCGGTCAGCCTGAAAGTTTTTGGTCGAGTCGCCCACATCGGCAATACCCTTGAGGAAAAACGGCACCAGCGACACCTTTTCCGCCTTGGCAACCTTGGCAAACAGGCCAGCGAAAGTTGCGCCGTATGCGCCGCCATAGTTGGGCGGCACCTGCATACCGACGATGAGTACTTTGGCACCGGCTTTTTTCGAGAGCTGCGTCATCTCCAGCAGATTTTTTTCGGTCATATCCAGCGGCAGGCCGCGCAGCGCGTCGTTGCCACCCAGCTCGATCACCACCACGCTGGGCTTGTGCTGCGCGAGCAGGCTAGCCAAGCGTGATCGCCCGCCAGAGGTGGTGTCGCCGCTGATGCTGGCGTTGATGATCTTGGCAGATTTTTTGTCCTGCGTGATTTGTTTGTCGAGCAATGGCACCCAGCCGGTGCCGCGCTTGAGGCCATATTCAGCACTCAATGAATCGCCAACGACCAGCACGGTGTCTTTGAACACGCTGCTCGTCAACAGGGTGTCTTTCATGCCAGGCGTGACCTTGAGCTGCGCTGCGCTCAAAAGCGGCCACGCGAATAGGCTTCCCGCTAGCGCCACCGCACACAGTTTTAAAACCTTACTTCTCAGTGCTCGATTCAGTGCTGGAGCGGGCTTGGTACAGTGAGCCGGGTGATTTTCGTAATTTCTGAATAGGGCTGACATGGCTGAACCTGTGGTTTTTGAGAAAAATTCAGTCAACTTGACGGCTGACTTAACGACTGAGTTAGCGGGTGACTCCAACATTGTCTCGGTTGAGCATGTTTTCAAGTCGGTTACCGACTCGACTGGCACATTGACCATTTTGCGCGATATTGATTTTGCTTTGAAGGCGCGCGAAACAGCTGCCATTGTCGGTGCGTCTGGCTCCGGCAAAAGTACGCTGCTGGCCATCATCGCCGGGCTTGATACGCCCAGCAGTGGAACCGTTTATCTGGCCGGGAAAAACCTCTTTGCCATGAGCGAAGACGACCGGGCTGCCCTGCGTGCGCAAAAAGTCGGTTTCGTGTTCCAGAGCTTTCAGTTGATGGGCAATTTAACGGCGTTAGAGAACGTCATGCTGCCACTCGAATTGTCAGGCACCAAAAACGCACGCAGCATGGCGCTAGAGATGCTCAAGCGCGTTGGCCTGGGCGAGCGGCTCGGGCACTACCCCAAGGTGCTATCAGGCGGCGAGCAACAGCGCGTGGCACTGGCCAGAGCTTTTGTGGTGCAGCCCGCCGTGCTGCTGGCCGACGAGCCCACTGGCAGCCTTGACTTTGCCACGGGCGAAAAAATCATGGCTCTGATGTTTGAACTGAATCAGGAACGGGGCACGACACTGGTGCTGGTCACGCATGACCAAGGCATTGCATCGCGCTGTGAGCGGCGCATCACGATTGAGGCGGGGCAGGTGGTGGCGAATGCGTTGTAGTTTTGAGCGCTTGCAAAACGGCTGCTGAGATAATCCGTCGCATGTCTTCATCCAACAAAGTTCTTTTTGGCTTTCATGCTGTCGGTGTGCGAATCAAAACCGCACCAAAATCGGTTTTTGAAGTGTTTTTTGATGTGTCCCGCCGTGATGCGCGTATGCGCCAGTTTACCGACAGGGCGCGTGAAGCAGGCATCAAGCTGGTGGAATCCGACGGCTTGCGTCTCGCCAAAATGTGCGGCAGTCACGGCCACCAGGGTGTGGTGGCTAGAGTTGATGCGGTGGCGCAAGTCACGTCACTCGACGAGCTGCTGGAGCAACTCGAAGATTCAAAACAAGCACCGCCTCTGTTGTTGGTGCTCGACGGTGTGACCGACCCGCACAACCTCGGGGCCTGCCTACGGGTGGCTGATGGTGCGGGCGCACACGCCGTTATTGCCCCCAAAGACCACGCAGCAGGCATCAACGCCACCGTGGCCAAGGTTGCCAGCGGCGCAGCCGAGACCATGCCCTACTTCATGGTGACCAACCTGGCACGCACGCTGGGCGATCTGAAAGAGCGCAACATCTGGTGCATAGGTACCAGCGAGGATGCTGAAAAAACCATTTACGACATTGACCTGACCGGCCCCGTCGCGCTGGTGCTGGGTGCAGAAGGCGAGGGCATGCGCCAGCTCACGCGCAAAACCTGCGACGAGCTGGTGCGCATTCCCATGCATGGGGCGGTTGAAAGTCTGAATGTGTCGGTAGCCAGCGGCGTTTGCTTGTACGAGGCTTTACGTCAGCGTGGGCAACGTAGTCAAGCTTGTGCATCATCATAGAAAGCTTGTGTGACGGGGTTTTTTGAAAACACCAGACCCGCCACAACAAGCGAAAATAAGGGCAATCCTCTTTCGAAAAGCTCAATCATGACCACTCACACCCCATTGAAAATCGACTTTGTCTCTGATATCTCATGCCCTTGGTGCGTGATAGGCCTGAAGGCGCTAGACCAGGCGCTTGCCAACGTCAGCCCCGACATCACCGCTGAGATGCACTTTCAGCCGTTTGAGCTGAACCCAAAAATGGCTGTAGAGGGCCAGGAGATCACTGAGCACATCACGCAAAAATACGGCATCAGCCCGGCGCAGGCCAACGCCAACCGCGAGAACATCCGCACACGCGGTGTCGCAGTCGGCTTCAAGTTCAGCAAGGCCGATGAAGCTGGTGGTGGCCGCAGCCGCATCTACAACACCTTTGACGCGCACCGCCTGCTGCATTGGGCAGAAACCGTCAGCCCGGCGTTGCAGAAGGCCTTGAAGGAGGCCTTGTTCACGGCCTATTTCACCAACGGCCAAAGCCCCGCCTCGCACGATGTGTTGGTGCGTGTGGCGGGCGAGGTGGGGCTGGATGCGGCAAGGGCCAAAGCGATTTTGGACTCCGATAAATTTGCTGCCGATGTGCGCGAGCGCGAGCAGTTTTATCTGAACCAGGGCATTCATTCAGTGCCCGCCGTCATCATTAATAACAAACATCTAATTTCAGGCGGGCAACCGGTTGAAGTGTTTGAGCAGGCGCTGCGGCAGATTGCGGCCCGGCCATAGCAGCAATGCATAGCTCTTGGTGGTTTGCCGCATCTTGCGGGCAGCATCCATCAAGTCCATAGTCATCACCCCGGCACAGCTGGGCGAGTTGCTGGCCGCCGAGATCAAGCGCTGGTCTGGCGTGATTGCGCAGGCCAAGATACCGATGCAGTGAGTGGTGTAGGAAGTCAATCAGAATTAATAACGCTTTAAGTTATTAACGACATACGTTATTATTAACACATGGCGATAAAAAGCTTTAAGTGCAAAGACACGGAGTCCCTCTTTCAAGGTAAACGCGTGCGGCGTTGGGTAAACATTGAGCGTCCTGCACTTCGAAAGATGGAGCAGATTGATTGGTCTGCTGTCCTTGATGACCTTCGTGTGCCGCCAGGCAACCAGCTTGGAGCGCTTAAAGGAAAACGCAAGGGGCAACACAGTATCCGCGTCAATGATCGGTGGCGCGTTTGTTTTGTGTGGACGCTTGAAGGTGCCAAGGATGTCGAGATAGTTGACTACCATTAAAGGAGTTTTTGTCATGCGTACTGTTCCCCCTATTTCTCCCGGCGAGATGTTGGAAGAAGAATTTTTGAAGCCACTTGGACTGACCAAATATCGGTTAGCCAAAGACATTGGCGTACCTGCCCAGCGCATTGGCGATATTGTTGCGGGCAAACGTGCAGTCACGGCCGACACTGACCTGCGACTCTGCCGGTATTTCGGGCTTAGTGATGGTTGGTGGCTTCGCGGTCAAGCTAACTATGACACGGCTATTGCGCGCGACTCGATGAGCGAGGCGCTAGCCCGTATTTCACGATGCGAGCTTCTTGCTATGTGAAACTTTTCAACATGCAATTTCAAGGCGTACTGATGAATCACACTCTCACCTTCAAGCATCACCCGGTAAAGAAGCTGCATAGCTTGCTTCATGCTGGGCAGTTCGCTGTTCCAAAGTTGCAACGGGTCTTCGTATGGAATGGACAGAAAGCGGCAAAGCTCTTGGACAGCGTGTATCGGATGATGCCCATTGGCGCTTTAACAGTATGGAATACCACTCGTGCCAACCGCCATCTTCTGCGCGTCAGTACTTCAGTCCTGCCCCCTTACAAGGAGGTAAATGATCGTGTCTGGTTCCTGCTTGATGGGCAACAACGATTGTCAGTACTTCACCGAATCTTTGAAGGTGGGGTGGTGACGAATGGTTCGCAGGCGCTGGTCGATTTCGCGCGCGTAGTCTTCCGAGTAAGCGATGGAGAAGACGGTAGTCGATTCCAATATCGCAAGCCAGATAATCGAGAATGGGTCAGCGTCACAGACGTGCTTGCGACCACCTGGCGAAATCGTCTCAAGGGATTGAGCAAGGGCCAACTGAAACGGGTGGAGGACTGTCGTCGCCGGGTGATCGATTACAAGGTTCCAATCGTGTTCGCTGACATGAAGGAAATCGACGAGGCCCGCGAACTGTTCATCCGCATTAACTCCAGCGGAACACCACTCGCGGCAGCTGATCGGGCGTTCGCGAGGGCTGCTAAATTTGACCTTAGAGAAATGGCCTCAGGCACCTTCGGACAACTCCCTGCCGGATTCCACGGGCTGACAAACGAAGTCTTACTCCAGACCCGCGCACTTCTTGATGGTGTTTTGGATGTCGGGGTCGAGGCCATGAGCAAAGTCGTGGATCAATGGAATGTACGCATCGGCAACGACGCGAATGAGGTGAAGTCATTTACAAGGAAGTGGGTCATCCAGCAAGCCGCCATGGGACGTGCTCTTGATCTTTTGCGAAAAGAATTTCAGGTTCTCGATGATTCTTTGCTGCCATACCAAAACATGGTATCGACATTGACGACCTTCTTTGTCGAGTCGCCGCGCCAGCCCTCAAACAACCAACTTGCTGAGCTCCGTAAGTGGTTCTGGGGCACCGCTCTTGGGCAGAGGTACTCCGGCGGTGGATACCGACAAAACATACTCTCCGATGTCGAGTTCTTTCGGGGCCTTGCGCACGGCGCGAGTGCGAAGTTCAAACTCGCGGAACTGCTTGATCCCGCAGATATCAGGCGTGCTTCTTATGGGAAGCGATCATCCATATCAGACGCGTTCTTTTGCCTCTTGATTCGACAAGGGCCAATCTACCTGAGCAACGGGACGCCGATGCAGGTTACTGACTTCGCCGGCGCCGCGAATCGAAAGCACAAGCACCATATCTTCCCGCGTCGATTTCTGCTGGATCGCGGAGTTGGAAAGACAAGTCTCAACACCGTGCTAAATCTCTGCTTCATTTCGGCGGAGGAGAACAGCCAATTCGGCGCACGTGCTCCTTCAAAATATCTCGATGCTCATCGTGGAGCTCGCCATTTCGAAAAGGCCATGGACCGCCATTTGATCCCAGTCGGTGATGAATCTGGGCTCTGGAAACTTGATAGAAATGGATACCTGGATTTCCTCAAGCAGAGAGAGCGAGTAGTTTGTGCCGCATTTGAGTCTGCAGCCGGAACAAAACTGTTTCGTCGAGAAAGCACGTAGGGGAATCTCGGATGAGAGTGAAGCGCCCGGACAGCCGGACGTGAAGGAGCAGATGACCAAGCAGGGTTACGAAAATGCTGTTGGACCGGCCGCAAAGATGAATGCTCAAATACGTGCAGATCTCGAAAAGTGGGGTCGTGTGGTCAAGCAGGCGGGCATCAAACCGGAATAGTCGTGCCAGCGTGGGGTTTCCGACTGACTGCCTTAATTAGTGTAATTAGGCTGCTGACAGGACAGTCAAATAAGGCTGCTGCCCAAGAAATAAAAACGGGCGTGACCAGCTATGCATTCAATAGCGCCTACAAAGTCACCTCAATCACTTGTCTAAGCTCGGGCGTAAGGTCTGGCATCACACCAAACCAGGCGTGAAAAGCCGGACGCGCTTGGTTTAGCAACATGCCCAAGCCGTTGACCGTAGCATTGCCGCGTTGCCTTGCAGCCGCTAGCAACGGCGTTTCAAGCGGCACATAAATCACATCGGATACCAGCGCGTGTTTGGGCAGCGCGTCCAGCGTCAGCTCCAGTGGCGGGTTGCCGTGCATACCCTGGCTGGTGGTGTTGACGAGCAGCGCCACGTCAGCCAGTGCGGCGTGCCGCTCGCTCCATGGCAATGCCTTGACCGGCCCGCCAAACTCGGTGGCCAGCGCCTGTGCTTTGTCAAAGGTGCGGTTGAGTAGCCTGATTTCTTTCGCGCCCCTGTCCGCCAGCGCCAGCACAATGGCGCGCGCTGCACCGCCTGCACCCAGCACGGTGACAGGGCCTGTGCCCGCACGCCAATTGGGCTGTGCGTCCAGCAAACTTTGTATGTAGCCAAAGCCGTCAGTGTTCATGCCCTTGAGCGAGCCGTCAGCTTGCACCACTACCGTGTTAATCGCTCCTACCCGCAGGGCGTTGGCATCGACCTCATGCACCAGCTTGAGCGCATCAACCTTGTGCGGAATGGTGATGTTGCAGCCCCTGAAACCCAGCGCACTCAAGCCTGCCAATGCCGCAGCCAAGTTAGCGGGCTGCACAGCCAATTGCACATACGCGCCCTTGATGCCATATTTTTGTAGCCAGTAATTGTGTATTTGTGGGGAGCGCGAATGGGCTACGGGCCAGCCCATCACGCCTGCCAGGGCGTAGGGTTGCGAGATCATGAATCTGATTCCTTATTTGCGGTTGACGGACGGCAAGATGCTGCTGATGACCTGCTTGCCGTTTTCGAGTTTACGCGCAGAGCGTCATCTAGACTAGGCGCATTCCAGCAAACCGTGACTGGCCGGCGCTACAGCGCGCAAGGCACAAGCGAAGTGGATACTGAAGAATTCATCTGAAGCATGGCGGAGGGGGTTTGTCCTAGCCCGCCAGGTTTTATACCACCCTGATAATCAGCCTTTTACACACAGGAGTTCCTCATGCAAACACGTCGTCAAATCAACCGCGCCTCCCTTGCCGCACTTACCCTGGTGGCAGCTGGTGCGGTCGTCGCCATATCGGGTTGCGGCTCGATGATGGCTCCGTCGAATAAGGTGGCGCTGACCACACAGCTTCGCGGCGCAAACCAAGTGCCGCCCAATGCCAGCACCGCTAGTGGCTCGGTTGATGCCATGTTCAACAAAGACACCAACCTGCTGCGCTGGAAGGTCAACTACATCGGCTTGAGCGGCCCTGCAACGGCTGGTCATTTTCACGGCCCGGCAGCTGTCGGTGCCAATGCGGGTGTGGCACTCGGCTGGGCCAATCCGATTGCCAATGCCATGGAAGGCAGCGCCACACTGACGGCTGCGCAAGCGGCTGACCTGATGGCTGGTAAGTGGTACGCCAATATCCATACTGCGGCCATGCCAGGCGGTGAAGTTCGCGGCCAGATAACGGTGCGTCATTAAAGCCACTAAAACTGCAAGCACAGCGTTGCAGTGGATGCTATTCATTTGGTAGCTGCTCACGCCCGTACTTATTGGGCTACAGGCCGATTTTGACTCTGAAAGCGGCCTTTTTTGATGCCTTTGAAGCCAAAATCGGCTAATCAACAAGGTTAAGGTGGCATGTAAGGGCTAAAAAGAGGTGTGAACCTTACAATCAAGAGTTACCCACTGCCCGCCATGAACGCCCCCATCGACGTCTCCTTCTTCAACCGCGCTGCCAAGCCGCTGACCAGTTACCGTAAGTACTGGGCAGCCCGCTTTGGTACGGCCAAATTTTTGCCCACCAGCCGGGCCGAGATGGATGCGCTCGGTTGGGACAGTTGCGACATCATCATCGTCACCGGCGATGCCTATGTGGATCACCCGAGCTTTGGCATGGCCGTGATTGGCCGGATGCTGGAGGCGCAGGGCTTTCGGGTTGGCATCATCGCCCAGCCCGACTGGCAAAGTGCCGAGCCTTATCAAGCGCTGGGCAAGCCGAATCTGTTCTTCGGCGTGACGTCCGGCAATATGGATTCGATGATCAACCGCTACACGGCCGACCACAAAATTCGCAGTGACGATGCCTACACACCCGGCGACATCGGCGGCAAGCGGCCTGACCGCGCGGCGCTGGTTTATTCACAGCGTTGCCGCGAGGCTTACAAAGACGTGCCGATTGTGCTGGGCGGCATTGAAGGCTCGTTGCGCCGCATCGCGCATTACGACTACTGGTCAGACAAGGTGCGCCGCAGCGTGGTGGTTGATGCCAAATGCGACCTGCTGCTGTATGGCAACGCCGAGCGCGCGATTGTCGAGATCGCCCATCGCCTGGCGGACAAAGAGCCGATTGCCAGCATCACTGATGTGCGCGGTACCGCCTTCATACGCCGCAGCGGCGACGAGACCGCGCAAGGCTGGTTCGAGATTGATTCAAGCAGCGTAGACGCGCCGGGCAGGGTGGAGGCGCACGTCAACCCCTACATGACGATTTCGGACGTGGCGAAAGAGCAGGGTGCGACTTGCTCGCGTGAGGATGAGGCGGCTGAGCTTGCTGTCAAAGCAGAAAAGTCTTCGATTTTACTCCCTCTCCTTCCGGGAGAGGGTAGGGGTGAGGGCGCGGCAAAGCCGCTGCGGTTTGTACCTAATCCGGCCTTGCAGCTGAAAGCCAACTCAAAAGCCAATTCGCAGAGCCCTCACCCTAGCCCTCTCCCGGGGGGAGAGGGAACAACGCGGGGAGCGCTTGCATCTTCACTCCCTCTCCCTCTGGGAGAGGGCAGGGGTGAGGGCGGCCGGATCAAAGTCCCGCCGCGCGACCGTTCTGTCATCCGTCTGCCGTCCTATGAGCAGGTCAAGAGATATCCGATTTTGTACGCCCACGCCAGCCGCGTGCTGCATCTTGAAACCAACCCCGGCAACGCGCGTGCGCTGGTGCAGGCGCATGGCGAGGGTGTCACGGCACGTGACGTGTGGATCACGCCGCCACCGATTCCGCTGACCACCGCCGAGATGGACTTCGTGTTCGATTTGCCCTACGCACGCTCACCGCACCCCAGCTATGCGGATGAAAACGGCAGCCACGACCACGCCACCAAAATCCCGGCGTGGGAGATGATTCGTTTCAGCGTCAACATCATGCGCGGCTGCTTTGGCGGCTGCACCTTCTGCTCCATCACCGAGCATGAAGGCCGCATCATCCAGAGCCGATCTGAAGACTCCGTCATCCGCGAGATTGAAGCCATACGCGACACCGTCAAGGGCTTTACCGGCGCGATATCTGACCTGGGCGGCCCAACGGCAAATATGTATCGCATCGGCTGCAAAAGCCCGGAGATTGAAGCCGCTTGCCGCAAACCGAGCTGCGTGTATCCCG
>JBKJOH010000213.1:0-3676 GCA_046593295.1 Polaromonas sp.
AGCGTGCTTTTGCTACCCAGTAGCGCGTCACCAAAAAAGAGAAAACCAAGCAAGGGCACAGCAAGCACCAGGGCGATGCCAACCAGCATCCACTGCCGGCGCTTGCCGGCATCACGCGGGCGCGATTTGCCTGCCATGACACCAGCAGCCGACAGGGCCCTGCGTTCTGTGGCGCGGTTCTGTTGCAAGACGCTCTGCGCCACCTCGGCAGGTTCGCCCGCCACAGTGCCGGCTCGCCCATCCCGAACAAGCGGCGCAGTCGCTGCACCGACCTCAGGCACATCCGGTTTGCTTTCTGCTTGCGCAGCCGCCCTGCTCTGGCTGGCGGCAAAACGCGCCTCTTGCTCAGCTTGCGCGCCGGTCGGCCGGACATAACGGCCATAGGGCTGAACGGGGGTGCGCGGGCTGGCCGGCGGTATCACCACGGCACCAGTCGGATCGGCTTCAGGCGCTGGAGCCGAGGGCTCAGCCAGCGCCAATGTCAGCTCGGGAAAACCGGTGTCTGAGTCTGTGTGTGTGTCTGTTTTAACCGCCACTGCTTGCGGTGCAGCCTCGATGTCTGTCAGCTCCAGCGCCAATGCATCGTCGGGCGCAACGGCTTCACGCAAGGGCGAATCAGGCACTGGCTGCACTTGCAAAACCGGCTCGCTCGCGTCAAGTTTGCGTTTGCGTGCGTCCTCCTCGGCCCGGCGAAGCGCGTCCAGCAACAGACTCATGGACGACGCCCTACAGGAACCGGTGTGCCTATCGACAACTGGCTGCGGATAAAGGAGGCATCACCGTCGATGCTGGAGTCGCGCAAGATGGTCGGGCGCAGGAATATGACCAACTCACTTTTATTCGACTGGTTGCTGCGCACTTTGAACAACTCACCGACCAGCGGCACATTGCCTACACCGGGAATCTGGTCGGTCGCATTGCTCTGGTCGTCCTGCATCAGGCCGCCCAGAACCGCAGTTTCGCCGTCGCGCACTTTCATGATGGACTCAAACTCGCGTGTCTGTATTTCCGGGATGCGGTTGGTGATGCCGGCCTGCGCCAGCGCGGGACTGGGGTCGTTGGCGTAACTGGTAATACGCGATACCGACGGTCGCAGGTTCAGCGTGATTTCGTCGTCATCTCCGACCTGCGCTGTCACGTTCATCAGAAAACCGACCGGCACGGTGTTGATGGTGGTGGTGTAAACCGCCGGCGTGGCGGCAACGCCCAGAGACGCGGCCGTGCCGGGAGTGACTGAAATTGTGAAATAGACCTTGTTGTCCACCACCTTGAGGAGGGCCGCCTGGTTGTTCATGACGCTGACTTTCGGACTCGAAAGCACGCGCGTTTTACCAAACGATTCGAGCAGCCTAACAGCAGCGGAGATGTCGGTTTTGCTGCCAGTCCGGAATGCAGAAAAGGTACCCAGGAAGGGTGGGTTCACGCCGGTTCGCAGGGCCGTTCCGCCTCCGGGTGCAAGTGCCAGACCCAGCGCCGTACCGCCAGGCGCCACCGCGTTGCGGATGATGGACCAGTTGACGCCCTGCTGATAGTCGTTGGTCAGTGCCACTTCGACAATGGTTGCTTCAATCAGCACCTGTCGCCTTGCATTGCCCACCACCTGATCAAGAAACTCGCGCACCCGCGCATGCTGCTTGCCAGTGGCACGCACGCTGATGACCCCTGTCTCGGGGTTGGCAATGACGGAAGCGGCCTCGCGATAAAGCGGCACTGGCGCTGTTGCAGCTACCGGTGCAATTGCTGCAGCAGCCGGCGCAGACCCTCCCGCTACCGCACGCGCCACAGCGCCAGCCGCGCCAGCAATGGTCGGCGCAGCAGCAGCAGCCGGCGCGGCGGCCGGTGCGGCAGTGGCCGCCGGGTTAATCACCCTGTCGGTCTCGCGCAGCAGATCGCGTATGTTTTCGGTCAAGGTGACCCAGAAGCGGTTGTTCGATGTATTACGAATGGATGCAGAAGACGAATTGCCGGTACTCGTTGCGCTGCCCTGCCCCGTGGTTGCAACCTGCGACTCTGAGCCGGTGCTGCTGACCGAGTCACGCGAGATGTTGGGGTAGTCGGCCTTGTACAGACGCAAAAAGGGCGCGTCAGGCAACACAAAGAGGTTTTTGCCCTCCAGCTCATACCGCATGTCAACTTGCCGGGCGATCCGGTCCAGCAGCTCGCCAATGGTTTGATCCAGCGCATTCAGGGTAACCGTGCCGCTGATGCCGGGGTGTACGTCGAGGTTCAGCTTGGCATCACGGGCCAGGGCAAACAGCAGGGTTTGGACACTGACGTTGCTGACCACCACACTGTAAGTTTCTTGCGGTTTGACCGCACGCGGCGCGGGCAAGCGCGGCGCACCGCCAGAAAGTGGTGGAATATTGACCGCGTTGCTGCCCGGATCGGCCATTGCAGGTACGGCAGCGGGCTCTTCGGCCAGATGCCCGCGCAACAACGGCGGTGGCGGGGTGGCGCAGCCTGCAAGCACAATTGTGGCCGACACGATGCACAGGGCTCGCAGGTGGGCTGGGTGTCGGTTTTTCAAGGGCGAGGCTCCTGGCGGATGGCTTCAAGGCTGCGTACAACAGGTTTGTATCGCTTCACAGCCGAAGGAGCTGATTGTATGAATTCCAGTGCCGCCGCGCGAGTTTCAAATTGCCCCACGTACAAGGCATGAAAAACCTGCTGCCGGTAGAGGCGGTTGTGTACCAGCACCGGCGCAGCGGACTGCGGCGAGGCATCCAGCGCGGAGCGAATCTCATTGGACATGGCCAGCACCTCGGCATCACGCGGGGCACGCTGGGAAAGTAGCTGCACGGTGAAGCCCCGCGTGGTGGGATTGGCCATAAACGCGTCTGTCGCCTGCATGCGCACTGCCAGCGAGTCGTCGGTCAGCCCCCTCGCCAGACCCTCACCAATCGGCGTTGCTGGACGGGCCACCAGCGGTGTTGCAAGTTTGGCTACAGGCATGGCGTCAGCCAATTTCGTGCTGGGGACGGCAGGCGGCGGGGTCGCCAACCCGGCGGCGGCAGTTGCACCGGCCGCGGCGGGCGGCGCGGCCGACGCAATGGGAGCTACCGGCAGCACTGGACCACTCACCGCAACCTGCTCTGCGCGCGGCGGCTGCCGTCCGTTACCCAGCCAATAACCCACGCCCAAGGCCAGAAGAAGACTCAGCACGCCGGCTGCCCAGCGCCAGGCCGCGCCGCCACTTCGCGCTGTCATTCCTGCAAAACCCAACCCTCGCCCGGACTTGGGCAGGCTGTCGCTGGCGGCGCGGCGTACCTGATCCAGCCCGACTTGTTGCGCCCCTTCGGCGTACGCGGCCAACAGCGACTTATCAGCCAGCATGTTGAGCTTGCGGGTACGCCCTTCAGAAGCCTGAAACAGCAAGCCCAGGGCCGCTGCGTCAAACAGCTCGCCACCCTTCCAGCCTGCCTTGTGCAGACGGAACATCAGGTAAGCCGAAACCTCCTGTGCATTGAGCGGCTGCAGTTCAAACCGGTGGCTGATGCGATCTTTGACCTGCCGCAGCTGCGGTGCAGCCAGCAGTTCATCAAGCTCAGGCTGGCCAAACAGGACGATTTTGAGCAACTTGTGCTGCGTCGTTTCAAGGTTCGACAACAGGCGGATTTCCTCCAGCGTGGTGGCCGGCATGCTGTGCGCCTCGTCGATCACCACTACCACGCGCCGC
>JBKJOH010000095.1:0-4468 GCA_046593295.1 Polaromonas sp.
GGCAGCGCGAAACCGAATGGATAGCGTCGCTGTTTACGGACGAGCTTGCCCGATGCGAGACTAAATTGCATCATTTGATGGCCTCCAGTAGCTCGTCCGTAAACAGCGACGCTATCCATTCGGTTTCGCGCTGCCGTATGAGTTTTAAAAATTCATCTGTACCGCGCATTTGCGCAAACGCATCAAATCCGGCTTCAAGAAAACCTTGCAGCGAGCTGAGGCCTGCCGCAGCTGCGGGCTGCCGCATCATCCTGAGCAAGGTGCGCAGTCCCGGCTTGCGCGTCAGGCGGCTGAGTTGCCCGCCCAGCTCAAGCACGACATCAAGTTGCTTGTGCCGCGCCGGAGCATCTTCCACCCGTCGCCAGCAGTGGATATAACGCGCATGTTGACTCATACCCGGGTCGCTGGTTTGCGACTGAAGCCATTGCCGGGCCATCAAATCATCCAGGCTTTCAGTCAGTGCATGAACCTCTGCCAGTGCGGCAGCGGTGTTGACAACCGCCTGCGGGAAAAGCTTCGCAATTGTGTTGGCAATCCGCGCAAACTGCTGGTCCCGCGCGACATAGTCCTTGTCGCTGTAAAGCTCATGCAGAAAAAAAGTAGCCGCTGTTTTATAGCTCGGGCTTTGCAGCATGTCGGCGTAGCTGGCCTGAAAGCGCAGTGCTTGATAACGCTTGATCTGGGCGCTTGCGCGCGCTAGCGGCTCGTCGGCAAGGTGCTGTTGCCTAAGCTGTGCTACTGCTTGCAGGGCTGCTTGAATATGGTGTGAAGATGGGTGCATATAAACCCGGAGTTAACCCGGAGTTTATCTAGGTATGGCGCTCTATGGAAACGCATCGCAGCGCCTGATGCCCATGAGAAACTCCAGCCATGCAAAGAAGAGCCCTCCTGACGCTGGGCCTGGTCTCAAGCACCCTGCTGTTGGTTGCGGGTGGCACCGCAATTTTGTTGCAACCCGGCCTACAGGCTGGCATCGCCGCAGAGCTGCTTGCGAAGGCCGGACTCAAGGTTGTCATCATCGAAGAAGGGCCGTTGAAAAGCAGCCGTGACTTCAACCAGAAAGAGTCTGAAGCCTATCCGTCGCTGTATCAGGAAAGCGCCGCCCGCAAGACCGAAGACAAAGCCATCAACATCCTTCAGGGCCGCTGTGTCGGTGGCTCCACGACGGTCAACTGGACCTCATCCTTTCGCACGCCGCAGAGCACACTCCAGTTTTGGCAAGACAGGTTTGAGATCGAAGGTGGTCGAAACGGCAAAATAAAGACACTTTTATGCTCTATTTCACTGCACAAATAGTGCTGTAGCCCAATCAATACGGGCACGACCAGCTATAAAAATAGTAGCAAAGCATTTACACCGACCACTTCATGGACACCCAGGCGCTTGATGGCCCCATCGGCTACAAGCTAGAAGCACCGCCGCTGCACCCCATCTTCTTTGCTTCGACCGTACCCGGCATGGGCCAGGGCCAGCATGACCTGCTCAAGTCCTTCCCGCACAACCACACGCTGCTGGCCCTGCTGCGCGACGGCTTTCACGATGATTCACCTGACGGGCCGTGACGTGACGCTGGCTTGACCTGAGTTTCTAGAAGTGCCCTATAGTTTCAGGAGCACCACCGCGGCTATTCCTATTCTTCATGCTGGCACGACTACAAAAAATCATCACCCTCGCCCTGCTGGTCGCAGCTTTTGGCTGGCTGCTTTATTTCCGCAGTAGTGCCCCTGCTCTGGCGGTCTTCGGTTTTCTGCTCATCGCATTCGGGTACGCCGCCTTTCTTGCGCTTGAATTCATTTTCCTGAGCTTTATCAACCAGTCAGACCCAGCACCTCAGGCAACGTGGTACGAGCTGCTACGCGCCTGGGCGGGTGAGGTCGTGACCGCGCCACTGGTGTTCTGCTGGCGCCAGCCGTTTCGCGCTAATGCTATTGCCGACAACCTTGCGCCAGATGCAGTCATAAAAGGCCTACGCGGCGTGGTGTTTGTACACGGATTTTTCTGCAATCGTGGTTTGTGGACACCCTGGCTTGAGCGTTTGCAGGGCAAGGGTCATGCTTTCGTTGCCGTTAATCTGGAGCCGATTTTTGGCTCCATCGACGACTATGCGCCACAAATAGAAATTGCCGTGCAACAGGTCACCAAGGCCACCGGCATGCCCCCGCTGCTGGTATGCCACAGCATGGGCGGGCTCGCCGCACGCGCCTGGCTGAAAATCAACCGGGGCGAGGCACGCGTTCATCATGTGGTCACTATCGGCACGCCGCACCGCGGTACCTGGCTGGCGCGCTTCGGGCATGGGCACAATGGGAGGCAGATGCGTCTGCAGTCCGACTGGCAAACGCAACTGGATCACGGTATGCCGGCTGACCGCCACCGGCTCTTTACCTGCTGGTATTCAAACAGCGACAACATTGTGTTTCCGGCATCTACGGCCACTCTGCCAGGTGCAGACAACCGGCTGGTACGCGGTGCGGCGCATGTGCAAATGGCATTTCTGCCGGAGGTCATGAGCAATACGCTGACTTTGCTGCAAGCACAGTCAGCGTCAGCTTGAAAATCCTGTTGCCATGACTATTAATCTGTGTCGGCCAATAACTTAAGCTGCACATACAGCGGCGTGAAGTCTGGTGCCGTCATGTCAAACAGTTGCTGAAAACTGTCGATGACAAAGTAGGTCTGCTGGTAGCTGTCGATTTTGTAGCGCGTGCGCATGGCGCGCAGCACATCGAGTGCGATGCGGTTTGGCTGATTGCTTTTGACGGCGTGTGCCAGCTCCCCCGCAGAGCTCAAAATGCCTGCACCGTAAGCTCTTATGTCGCCGCGCTGGCGCATCAGGCCAAACTCAATCGTGTACCAGTACAGTCGGGCAAGCTGCTCGCACGCCCCAAGCCCATGCGCTTTCAGGCCACCTGCGCCGTAGGCCTGCATGTGGTCGGCAAACACCTTGTTGAATAGCAGGGGCACATGACCGAACAGGTCGTGAAAGATGTCCGGCTCAACGATGTAGTCAAACTCTTCGGGCTTGCGTATCCAGTCGGTGACAGGGAACTTGCGGTTGGCGAGCAATGTAAAAAATGGCACTTCGGGAATCAGTCCGGGTACTGCCACCACTTCCCAGCCGGTGGCCTTGAAGAGCCGCTGGTTGATGTCCTCAAAGCGCGGAATGCGCTCTGATACGCCAAGCGAAGGCAGCGCTGCGATGAACTCGTCGCAGGCCAGTCCCGGTAGCAGCGCCGACTGACGTTTGTAGAGGCGGCTGTAGGTGTCGTGGTCAGCGGCTGTGTAGGCGGTGTAGTTTTGCGGGCAGGTGTAGTCTGCATTGACCTGACCAGCGCGGTCATAGTCGCCGCGCGGTGGTCTTTCGCTGTTCCCGTAGGATGTGGCCCCCACGCTTGTCACTTCGTGTACTACGCTGCCCCCCGAGGGGGCCGTCGCTTGCTTAGGGCGGCCCGTCGCGGCGCGGGATGTAGCTTCGGTCATGCTTTCTCCAGCACGCCGCGGCGCATTTGATCTAGCTCTATGCTTTCAAACAGGGCTTTGAAATTGCCCTCACCAAAACCTTCGTTGCCCTTGCGCTGTATGAATTCAAAAAAGATCGGGCCGAGCTGGTTCTCGCTGAAGATTTGCAGCAGCAGCTCGCCTGGCTTGCCGTCCATCAATATATTGCGGCTTTGCAGCGCCGCCACGCTTTCGCCGTGGCCGGGAATGCGTTTGTCCAGCAGCTCATAGTAGGTGTCCCCTGTGGTCAAGAGCTTCATGCCGCTCATTTGCAGTGCGTCCACGGTAGCTAGGAGGTCGCTTGAGCCGAGGGCAATGTGCTGAATGCCCTCGCCGTGGTAGCGGTCAAGGTACTCTTGAATTTGCCCGGCTTTCTCATTGCCTTCTTCGTTGATAGGAATACGAATTTTGCCGCACGGGCTGGTCATGGCTTTGCTTTTAACACCTGTGGCCTGGCCTTCAAAATCAAAGTAACGCACTTCGCGGAAGTTAAACAGCCGCTCATAAAACCCAGCCCACTCTTGCATCCGGCCACGGTGTACGTTGTGCGTCAGGTGGTCGATGTAGGTCAGGCCGTGGCCTATGGGGCTCAAGTCAGCGGCGGTCACGCTAGATAAACCAGGAAGGGGCACAAAGTCCACATCAAAAAAACTGATGTTGCCAATGGCGCCCGGCTGTGCGCCGTTTTTTCCGCGCCATTGGTCGATGAAGTAAATGATCGAGTCACCCACGCCCTTGATGGCCGGGATGTTCAACTCGCCCGGCCCCGCCGTATCGGCATAGCCCCAAGCGCCTAGCGAAATGGCTCGCTCATACGCCGCCTTGGCATCTTGCACACGAAAGGCAATGGCGCAAACGCTAGGGCCGTGCTGGCGCGCAAAGCGCTGCGCAAACGAGTCGGGCTCAGCGTTCAGGATGAAGTTGATGCCGCCCTGGCGGTAGAGCAGCACGTTTTTGTGGCGGTGCCGGG
>JBKJOH010000218.1:0-5111 GCA_046593295.1 Polaromonas sp.
GCTTGACATCTTGTTTTTTGGCATCAATACTGTGTTTTTATACATAACTTTGATCCCATGAACTCTGTCGCCTATCTTCCCCAGTCCAAGCGCCTGCTGGATCAGGTGAGCGAGGTACTACGTTACAAACACTATAGCCTGAAAACCGAGCAGGCTTACCTCTACTGGGTTCGCTTTTTCGTCCGCTGGCATGGGCGCGACGGGCAGATGCAGCACCCGCGCAGCATGGGCGGCGCGGAGGTGGCGCAGTTCCTGACCATGCTCGCCAATGAGCGCAGGGTATCGGTGTCAACGCATAACCAGGCGCTCAGTGCCTTGCTGTTTTTGTACCGCGAGGTTCTGGCCATTGATTTGCCGTGGCTGACAGAGGTAGAGCGCCCGACTCGCCCCCGGCGGATACCGTCTGTGTTGACCAAGATCGAAGTTGCGTCTCTGTTGGGAGCAATGGATGGCGAAGTGGCTTTGTTGGCCAAGTTGTTGTATGGCACGGGCATGCGTTTGATGGAGGGCCTGCGCCTGCGGGTCAAAGACTTGGACTTTGATCGACAGGTGTTGGTTGTGCGGGAGGCCAAAGGCGGAAAAGACCGGGTCGTGATGTTGCCGCGTTCGTTGCATGAGGCGCTCAAGGCGCAGGTGCTGCGGGCGCGGGCAGTGTGGATGCATGACCGGGAAGTGGGCTGCGCTGGTGTTGAAGTGCCCGATGCGCTGGCGGTCAAATATCCGGACCTTGGTAGGCGGTGGGGGTGGTTTTGGGTGTTTCCAGCGCCCAAACTTTCGGTTGACCCACGCTCCCGGATCGAGCGTCGGCACCACCTCTATGAAGAACGCTTGCAGCGCGCCATCAAACTGGCCTGTGCTGCTGCGCAAATTGTCAAACCGGTGTCCGTGCACACACTTCGCCACTCGTTCGCCACGCACCTTCTGCAGGCGGGCACCGACATCCGCACGGTGCAAGAGTTGTTGGGCCATAGCGATGTGTCCACCACCATGATCTACACCCATGTACTAAAGGTAGCTGCGGGCGGTACGGCTAGTCCACTCGATTTATTGCTGGCGTGAAGTTGCTACGAATTCAATAGCTGCTCGTGCCCGTATTCATTGGGCTACAGCCCGAAATTAGCATCAAAACGGCTATTTTTTGGTGTTGGACTGCCTGTAGACGCGAATCACGAACCAAACCAGGCGCAATCTCAGCCAGGCTTCGTGAATGGGGCCAAGTCGGGGATTACGTGGGCGGTGCCCACCCTACAGGGAGCTGAGTAGTTACAAAAAAACAATGTGCATAAGCCCTCTAGAAGTTTGCCCGCCCGATAGTGTCTAGAATCTTTGGGCACTTCTAGAAAGACCATGCGTATGAGCCAGAGTGACGAGCAAAAAGGAACCATCCGCATTCGCGGCGCGCGCCAGCACAACCTTAAAAACCTTGACCTCGACATTCGCACCAACGAAATGACGGTGGTGACCGGGCCCAGCGGTTCGGGCAAGTCGTCACTGGTGTTCGACACCCTGTTTGCCGAAGGCCAGCGCCGCTACGTTGAGACTTTCAGCGCCTATGCGCGGCAGTTTCTGGACCGCATGGACAAGCCTGCGGTAGACAAAGTTGAAGGCGTGCCGCCCGCGATTGCGATTGACCAGACCAACCCGGTGCGCTCGTCGCGCTCCACCGTTGGCACCATGACCGAGCTGAATGACCACCTGAAACTGCTTTACGCCAGAACCGCGCAGTTGTTTGACCGGCAGACCGCGCAAGCCGTGCGGCACGATACGCCCGAGTCGATTTACGCGGAGCTGATGGCGCGCACGGCGGGCGGCGACCAGCGCGTGGTTATGACCTTCCCGGTTGAGCTACCCGGCAATACGAGCGACGAGCAATTGGAGCAATGGTTGTCTGCCAGCGGCTTCACCAAAGTTCATGCCCAGCGAGAGGTGGCCACCCCCGCAGGCCCACACAAGCTGCTCGATGTAGTGGCAGACCGTTTTCGTATCCAGAACATCGAAAAAGCACGCGCCATTGAAGCGATTGAAACAGCGCTCAAACGCGGCGGCAAGTTGAACGTCTACGTCACGAGATCAACAACCGCCACGATGGGGTCAGGGACGGGGTCAGAGCCCAAATTCGACGACGGATCTGGATCGTCTTTAGCTTTCTCGGCGAAATTGGGATCTGACCCCATCCCCAACCCCATCCCCCCAGAAGAGATGTGGCGTTTCAGCAGCGGCCTGCATTGCCCCGAAAGCGACACCCGCTACACCGACCCCACGCCCTCGCTCTTTTCCTTCAACTCTGCCATGGGTGCCTGCACCACCTGCAAGGGCTTTGGCCGCGTGATTGGGGTTGACTACGGTTTGGTGATTCCGAACGACAAACTCACTCTGCGCGCTGGTGCCATCAAGGTCATGCAAACCCCGGCCTGGAAAGAGGCGCAGGACGATTTGATGCGTCATGCCGAGGTTGCAGGCATTCCGCGCGACACGCCCTGGTACAGGCTCACGCCCGAACAGCAGGCCTGGGTGATTAACGGCTCACCCAGCTGGAACGGAAAATGGAAGCAGCACTGGTTCGGCATCAAGCGCTTTTTTGAATATCTTGAAAGCAAGGCCTACAAGATGCACATTCGCGTGCTGCTGTCCAAGTACCGCAGTTATACGCAGTGCGAGACCTGCGGCGGCGCGCGCTTGAAGCTCGAATCATTGCAGTGGCGGCTTGGCACCAAAGAAGCTGCCGACGCAGTGCTACCGACGGCAGAACGTTTCATGCCCGTCGGTGTGCAATGGACACGCGCACAGTTAGAAGCCATGCCCGGCCTGTGCCTGCATGATTTGATGCGCCTGCCGATTGAGCGATTGCAAAAATTCTCCAGCAGCCTTTCATTCGCAGCACTGGGCGACGATGCCGAACAAAAAGCGCTCAAGTCGCTGTTCGAAGAAATCCAGACCCGCCTTAAATACCTGTGTGATGTTGGCATCGGCTACCTCACGCTTGATCGACAAAGCCGCACGCTCTCGGGCGGTGAGGTGCAGCGCATCAACCTCACCACGGCACTCGGCACGTCACTCGTCAACACACTGTTTGTGCTGGACGAACCCTCCATCGGCCTGCACCCGCGCGACATGAACCGCATCATCCAGGCCATGCACCGCCTGCGCGATGCTGGCAATACGCTGGTGGTGGTGGAGCACGACCCAGCCGTCATGCTGGCCGCCGACCGCATGATTGACATGGGCCCCGGCCCTGGTGAGCGTGGTGGGCAAATTGTGTTTGACGGCACGCCCGAAGACTTGAAGCACGCCAACACGCTGACGGGTGATTATTTGGGCTCACGCAAGCAGGTCGGCATGGCTTACAAGCGCCCGGTGACTGACGCTACACCGCGACTCATTCTGGAAGGCGCACGCGATCACAACTTAAAAAACATCACGGTTGATTTCCCCTTGCAGCGGCTGGTGTGTGTGACTGGCGTGAGCGGCTCGGGCAAGTCCACTTTGATGCAAGACATTTTGGCACCCGCACTGCTGCGCCAGTTCGGCAAAGCCACTGAAACACCCGGCTTGCATGATCGCCTGATGGGGGCCGATCATCTGACCGATGTGGTGTTTGTAGACCAGTCCCCCATCGGCAAAACCGCACGCTCCAACCCGGCCAGCTACGTAGGCGCATGGGACGCCGTGCGCGAGCTGTTTGCCCAGGCACCACTGGCGCGGCAACGCAGCTATACCGCGTCCAAGTTCAGCTTTAACAACGGCGACGGGCGTTGCCCGACCTGCGGCGGCTCAGGCTTTGAGCATGTCGAGATGCAGTTTTTAAGCGACGTGTATTTGCGCTGCCCCGATTGCGATGGCAAGCGTTACAGACCCGAAATTCTGGAGGTAACCATCGAGCGAGTGGGGTCAGATCCCAATTCGGCAAGCCATCTTCATCAAGACTCAAAACTTAAATCCGATTTGGGCTCTGACCCCACTCTCCCCGCCCCCCATTTGCGCGGCCCCGCTATCGGCAGCCCCCGCCTGTTAAACGTCTCCGACGTCCTAAACCTCACCGTCAGCGAAGCCATCCAGCTCTTCGCGCAAGACCGCGACGTAGTGCGCGCCCTGCAACCCATCGTTGACGTAGGCCTTGAATACGTCAAGCTGGGCCAGCCCGTACCCACACTGTCCGGCGGCGAGGCACAACGCCTCAAGCTCGCAGGTTTTCTGGCCGAAGCCGCAGGCAGGCGCAGCACCGTATCACGCCAGCCCACCGCAACCAAAGGAACGCTGTTTTTATTCGACGAGCCCACAACAGGCCTGCACTTTGACGACATCGCCAAACTCATGCGCGCGCTGCGCAAGCTGATGGATGCAGGTCATTCACTGATCGTGATTGAGCACAACCTGGATGTGATCCGCTCGTCTGACTGGCTGATTGATCTGGGGCCAGAAGGCGGTGAAGGTGGCGGCCTGCTGGTGGCCGAGGGCACGCCCGAGCAGGTGCGCGAACACCCCACCAGCCACACCGCCAAAGCCCTGCGCGACTACGAGTTGGCGATGGGCGCAGTTCACAAGGTGCAAGAGGCAAGCGCCAAGGAATGGAAGCCCAGGCCCGTGTTTTCAAACCTGATCCGGATCGTCAACGCCAAAGAAAACAATCTGAAAAGCCTATCGGTTGATATTCCGCGCGGCAAGTTCAATGTAGTGACTGGCGTATCAGGCTCGGGCAAATCAACACTGGCGTTTGATATTTTGTTCAATGAAGGCCAGCGACGTTATTTGGAGTCGCTCAACGCCTATGCGCGCAGCATTGTGCAGCCAGCAGGCCGGCCCGAGGTGGATGCGGTTTACGGCATACCGCCGACGGTGGCGATTGAGCAGCGCCTGTCGCGTGGTGGGCGCAAATCAACGGTAGGCACGACGACTGAGGTGTGGCACTTTTTGCGCCTGCTCTACGTCAAGCTCGGCGTGCAGCACTGCACCAAAGATGGTGCAGCCGTCATGCCGCAAAGCCCTGACAGCATTGCCGCACAACTGCTTAAACATTACCGGGGTAAACACATCGGCCTGCTGGCCCCGCTGGTGATTGCGCGCAAGGGGGTTTATACAGAGCTGGCCGACTGGGCGCGGCCACGCGGCTACAC
>JBKJOH010000251.1:0-2532 GCA_046593295.1 Polaromonas sp.
GACGCGGCAAAACGCTGGCGCAGCGCAGCCGCCGTGAGTCGCGACGAGTCGATCGCCGGCAGGTGCGCGTCGGTGCCGATAACCGGCGCGGCTTGCGGGTTCAGAATTGACGGACGCTGCGACATGGGTCGAGCATAGGGTGGACGAACGAAGGCCGCCCGCGGGCGGCCTTGACGTAGTGCTTCAGGAGGGCAACTTTTGACGCGGGCCGGCTGCGCCGGGTCCGCGTCGGAAGCCCGCTTCGCGCTGCGCGCGACCCACAGCTTTGCTGTGGGCTGACCGGTCCGGTCAGGCCAGCTTCTCTTTAATCCGCGCTGACTTGCCCGAACGCTGGCGCAGGTAGTACAGCTTGGCGCGGCGCACATCACCACGGCGCTTGACTTCAATCTTGGCGATCAGCGGGCTGTAGAGCTGGAAGGTACGCTCGACGCCTTCGCCGTTTGAAATCTTGCGAACGATGAAGCTGGAATTGAGGCCGCGATTGCGCTTGGCAATCACAACACCTTCAAAAGCCTGCATACGCTTGCGGGTGCCTTCAACCACGTTGACGCTGACAATGACGGTATCGCCAGGAGCGTAAACCGGAATGGTCTTGTTCAGACGGGCAATTTCTTCTTGCTCAAGGGTTTGGATCAGGTTCATAACTATTTTCTCGTTTACTTTTTCGTTCATTCACGCGCTACGCTAAAGACCGCAAATCTAAATAATTGGGGTCAGACCCCGATTATTTAGTTGCAGTGGCCGCCAGAGGACCGAAAAGTCTTTGATTATAGCAATTTATGACTTTAAGTCGGGATTCCCAGGCAAACCGGCCAAAAAAGCCTCGTCTTTCGGGCTCAAGCTGCCCGCCAGCCGCGCCTTTTGCACCAGCTCAGGCCGCTGCTGCTGCGTCAGCGCCAACCGCTGATCCCGCCGCCAGCGCTCGATATGCGCGTGATTGCCGGACAACAGCACGCTCGGCACCGGCTGGTCGCGCCAGGCTTCGGGCCGGGTGTAATGCGGGCAGTCCAGCAGGCCATCAAGCGCCGGGTTAAAGCTGTCGAGCTGGTGGCTGCCTTCGTCGTTCAACACGCCAGGTTGCAGGCGCGCTACAGCGTCCAGCAGCGCCATGGCGGCAATCTCGCCGCCCGACAGGACAAAGTCGCCCAGGCTGATTTGCTGGTCGATATAAGTGTCAATAAAGCGCTGATCCAGCCCTTCGTAGCGGCCACAAACCAATACAGCGCCAATGCCGGCTGACCACGCCTCAACCCCGGCATGATCCAGCGATTTACCGACAGGAGAAAAAAGAACCACCGACGCGGGCGGTGCGCCGTCCAGAGCGCGGGCAGCGCGAATGCTTCCAAGGCAAAGCGCCAGCGGCTCGGCCAGCATGACCATGCCCGGGCCACCGCCAAACGGCCTGTCGTCCACGCGGCGGTAGCTACCATCGGCAAAATCGCGCGGATTCCAGAACTTGACAGTGACCAGTCCGGACTCATAGGCACGCCGCGTTACGCCGCTTGTCAAAAACGGTGCGAACAGCTCGGGGAAAAGGGTGATGACATCAAAGCGCATGGATATGGATTTTGTGCGCGAAAACTGAAGGGTAATATCAGTAGTCAGGCTGCCAGTCAACCGTGATGAGTTTTGCAGCGGTATCGACCGCATCCACATAAGCCGATACGAACGGAATCATGCGTTCCAGCGTTGCGCTGGAACCGTCCTCCTGGGTGGCCGTGTACTCAACGCACAGCACCGAATGCGGGCCGGTGGCCATCAAATCGCGCACGCTACCCAGTGCAACGCCTTCGCGATTGACCACATCAAGGCCAATCAGGTCTACCCAGTAATACTCGTCTTTGGAGGCAGCCGGAAAACTGCTGCGCGGCAAAAAAATGCGCGTGCCGCGCAAGCTTTCTGCCGCAGTGCGGTCGTCAAGGCCATTGACTTTGGCGACAACTGAATCTGAATGGGTTTTGGCCTCATCAATACTGATGCAGACCGTGCCTGAAAAGGCATTAAAACCGGGTCGAAATTTTGCGTTAGGCGGCTGTAAAAACCACGACTTTGCGGCAAAAAGTGCTTCAGGATCGGTGCTATGGGGCAAGACTTTTAACCAGCCTTTAACGCCCCACGCATCCAGAATTCGCCCTACTTCGATGGCATCATCAGGCAGCTTTGAAGCTGTCAAACCTAACGACATCGAAGTTCTTTAAAAATCTTTTAAAGATTTAAGCAACTGCAGGTGCAGCTTTGGCACCCTGCTTGACCAGCCGCTCAACGGTAGGCGATGGCTGTGCGCCAACGCTGATCCAGTGGGTCAGACGGTCCTGCATGATGCGCAGGCCTTCTTCGCCACCTTTTGCAATCGGGTTGTAAAAACCGATGCGCTCGATGAAACGACCATCGCGGCGAACGCGTTTGTCAGCCACAACAATATTGAAAAATGGACGGTGTTTTGAACCGCCGCGTGCAAGTCGGATGACGACCATGATTTATCCTTGGGGGTAGTGGAATGCGCCAATAAACACATCCCGAAGTTTCTTGCAG
>JBKJOH010000268.1:0-4741 GCA_046593295.1 Polaromonas sp.
TTCGGGATGAAGTGCAAGGCGCACGGAGCGCAGCAACCGCAATGTACTTCAGGTACATGAGGATTGCGAGCACCGCGCAACGCGGCAATTCGCCCGAAAAATGAATTTATAGAAGTGACCTGAAATAAAAGCAGCATAAAGCGATTTCCCAGTCCATGTTATTCCAATCTTCGATTCGCAGAGAACTGGCGCGCAGCTTTGGGGCCACGCTGGTGGTCATCATCACCATTGTTTTGACCATTGTGCTGATCCGCACGCTGGGTCAGGCATCAAGAGGCATCATCAACCCGCAGGACGTGATGCTGTTCATGGCCTATTCGGCGCTTGGCCGACTGCCGACCATACTGACGCTGTCGCTCTTCATCGCCATGGTCGGCACACTGTCACGCATGTACCGCGACAGCGAAATGGTGGTCTGGTTCACCAGCGGGCAGAGCCTGACGGTTTTTTTGCGCCCATTGTTTCGCTTTTCATGGCCTGTTCTGCTCATCATTGCGCTGGTATCGATGTTTGTCTGGCCCTGGACCAATCAGCAAACCAAGGATATGCGAGAGCGATACGAAGGCCGCAGTGACGTTGATCGGCTAGCGCCAGGTCAATTTCAGGAGTCGTCGGGCGGTCGGAGAGTTTTTTTCATTGACAGGGATGTATCAGTTAGCGACAAATCTAGTAGCAATGTCTTTATCGCCGCCAATGAAAATGAAAAAGAGTCCATCACTTCAGCCGCTTCGGGCAAAGTTGAAACTCGCGGAAAAAACCAGGTGATGCTGCTCAAAAATGGACAGCGCCTGGAAAATGAAATCGGCAAAACCGCCATCAAAGTCACTGACTTTGAAGAATACGGTAGCAACACAGGGAATGCCACTGAAATCAATGCCAATCCAGATGACTCAAAATTACTGTCTGTACCGGTCTTGATCAAATCTTTTACCAGAGCCAATGCCAGTGAATTGGCCTGGCGAATCGGGCTTGCACTAGGTGCCATTAACTTCGTGGTGTTAGCCACCGCACTTGCCAGCGTCAACCCGCGCGGCGGGCGCAGTGGCAACCTGATTTTTGTAGTACTGACTTTTCTGGTCTACAACAACCTCATCAACCTCGGGCAAAGCTGGATTTTGGGGGGCTCGATCAGCTTTGGCGGCCTGCTAGTGCTGCTGCACGGCGGCGTGTTGGTGTTGGCTTTAGCTTGGCTGGCT
Source organism: Polaromonas sp. (assembly GCA_046593295.1). GTDB lineage: Bacteria > Pseudomonadota > Gammaproteobacteria > Burkholderiales > Burkholderiaceae_C > Polaromonas. The sequence continues at coordinate 1,197 of JBKJOH010000268.1, forward strand.
AAACGCAACGCCAACTGGACATTGCGGTCTGCGTTTAGGCGCAGACCCATTGCAAAAACTTCGCAGGTAAGTGCAGCATGAAAACTATTCGCCGCCTGATATACGGCGAGGTACTGGCCTCCATTGCGCTGGTGGCGACAGGTTTTCTGGCCCTGTTCTTCTTTTTTGACCTGGTTGATGAGCTGCAATACCTGGGTAAAAACAACGGCTTGCCAACGACAAATGATATTTACCAGATCCGTCATGCGATGGCCTATGTCGCTCTGCTGGTGCCCAACCATCTCTATGAGTTGCTGCCGATTTCGGTGTTGATAGGCACCATTTTTGTGATGGCCAGGATGGCGCAAAGCTCCGAATACACGATACTGCGCACCAGCGGCCTCGACCCCTGGCGCGCCCTGAAATTGCTGCTCGGCCTGGGTGCCTTTTTTGTGGTTTTCAGTTTTGTGATCGGCGACTATATTGCGCCTGCCAGTGAAAAGGCTGCGCAGTTGCTGAAGGCCAAGTATCAAAGCACCATCAGCGTCGGGCAGACGGGTGCATGGTTAAAGGAAAAGCAGCCCTACAACACCTATGTTGCGAACGTCAAAAAACTCTCGACCAGCAACGAGATGCTGGACGTACAGGTCTTTGAATTCAACAACAAGGGGGCGGTGGTGTCGGTCACGCGGGCACCCATGGCTACTTTTGGTGATGACCACTCCTGGCTGCTCAAGAACGCGATACGCTCGGAATTTGATACGCTGGTGGCCAGCCAGAGCGCGACCGACAGCAGTGAAAGACTGATCCCCAAAGGCAGGCAAAGTGTCGGGGTCAACCGTACCGTGACTGACAACTTTCGCTGGCCCACAGGCATCACGCCAGAGATGGTGTCGGTGGCGCTGCTCAAGCCGGAACGCATGGCTACCTACGATTTGTTTACCTACATCCGCCATCTGGATGCCAACGGCCAGGCCGCGCAGCGCTATGAGATCGAGTTCTGGAAAAAGGTTTTTTACCCGCTCAGTTGCCTGGTGATGGTGATACTGGCCCTGCCTTTTGCTTACCTGCATTTTCGCTCTGGCGGCATCGCCGCCTATGTCTTTGCCGGTGTGCTGATCGGTATCAGCTTTTTCTTGCTCAACAACGTGTTTGGCTATGTTGGCAACCTGCAAAACTGGCAGCCGTGGCTGGCAGCAGCAACGCCGGGCCTGCTCTACATGGCTATTTCGCTCGGAGCGTTTGGCTGGCTTGTACTAAGACACTAGATGAGACGATAGACAGCATGACAGACGCAATGACACCAACCACCACCGGCATTATTCTTTTGGCCCATGGCTCGCGCGACGAGCAATGGCGTTTGCCCATCGAAGCCGTGGCCTTGCAGATAAAACAGCGCGAACCAACTGCACAGGTACGCTGTGCTTACCTGGAACTCTGCACGCCGTCGTTACCTGAAGCTGCTATTGATTTAATAGCTGGCGGTGCCCGGCAGTTAAAGGTTTTTCCGCTTTTTCTGGGTGTAGGCAAGCACGCCAGGGAAGACTTGCCACTTCTCATCGAGCAAATTCGCAGCGCTCATCCAAGTGTGCAGGTCGATTTACTCCCCGCAGCAGGCGAGTACGCGCAAATGACTGCTGTTATGGCAGATATCGTCCTGTCCCAATAACCCTTACCCCATCACCACGGCATAATGAAACTAATAATTAGCCTGGATTCGATATGAACCTTCATCAATTCCGCTTTGTACAGGAAGCGGTTCGCCGCAACCTCAACCTGACTGAAACCGCCCGAGCGCTGCACACCTCACAGCCCGGTATTTCCAAGTCCATCATTGAACTTGAAGAAGAACTTGGCATTGAAATCTTTGCCCGCCACGGCAAACGCTTAAAGCGCGTAACCGAGCCCGGCGACCATGTACTCAAAAGCATTGAAATCATCATGCGCGAGGTTGGCAACCTGCGGCGCATTGGCGAGCAGTACGCCGCGCAAGACAGCGGCACGCTGTCGATTGCCACCACCCACACACAGGCACGCTATGTGTTGCCACAGCCAGTCGCAAAACTGCGCGAGGCCTTTCCCAACGTCAACGTCAGCCTGCACCAGGGCTCCCCAGATCAGGTGGCCAAAATGGTGATTGATGAAGTGGCTGAAATCGGCATTGCAACCGAGTCGCTGACGCAATACACCGAGCTGATTACCCTGCCCTGCTACGAGTGGCAGCACATGCTGGTGCTGCCCATGGCGCATCCGCTGGCTGGTAAAGACAACATCACGCTGGAAGACCTGGCTGCCGAGCCGCTGATTACCTACCACCCGTCCTTCACCGGCCGTACCAAGATTGACGCTGCCTTTGCCGCCAAACGCCTGCACCCCCGCATTGCGCTGGAAGCGATTGACTCGGATGTCATCAAGACTTATGTGCGGCTCGGTCTGGGGGTCGGCATTGTGGCTGAAATGGCCATCAGGGACGATGGCACCAACAACGACCTGCTGGCGATTCCGGCAGGCAAGCTGTTCGGTGTCAACGTCGCGCGCGTGGCCTTCAAGCGCAGCGCCTACCTGCGCAACTTTGTCTTCAAGTTTGCCGAGCTGCTCAGTGACCGGCTCGATCGCAACCTGATCGCCAAAGCCATGACGGGCCATGTGAATGATTATGAGTTGTAAGACATTGAGGGACAGATCTTTAGCTCTGTCCCCAACTGATCAGAAGTGTGCGACACAGACCTCCAGCTCTGTCCCCAACTAATCAGATGCATCCACGCACCCCTATCCTCCAGACCAAGCTGCCCGCCGTCGGTACCACCATCTTCACCGTCATGTCCACCCTGGCTACAGAAAAGGGCGCGGTGAACCTGGGCCAGGGCTTTCCCGACTTCGAGTGCGACCCGTCCCTGGTGCAGTCCGTGACGCAGGCTATGACCCAGGGCCTGAACCAGTACCCGCCTATGGCCGGAGTACCCCAGCTGCGTGCGACAGTGGCAGCCAAGGTGGAGGCCATGTATGGTCACAGTTACGACCCCGGATCGGAGATCACCATCACCGCCGGGGCGACCCAGGCCATCATCACCATCATCCTGGCGGTGGTGCAGCCGGGCGACGAGGTGATCGTGCTGGACCCGTGTTACGACAGCTACGTCCCCAATATCGAACTGGCCGGCGGCAGGGCGGTGCGCGTCCCTCTTGTGCCCGGCACGTTCCGCCCCGACTTCGACCGGATTGGCGCTGCGATCAACGGCAAGACGCGGGCGCTGGTGATCAACAGCCCGCACAACCCCAGCGCCACCGTGTGGTCGCGCAAGGACATGCTGCGGCTGGACGAACTGCTGGCCCCGACCGACGTGTTGCTGATCAGCGACGAGGTCTACGAGCACATGGTGTTCGATGGGCAGGAGCACCAGAGCGCCGCGCGCTATCCAGGGCTCGCTGCGCGCTCGTTCGTCGTTTCGAGCTTCGGCAAGACCTATCACGTGACCGGCTGGAAAGTGGGCTACGTGGCGGCGCCGGAGTCGTTGATGACGGAATTTCGCAAGGTTCACCAGTTCAATGTCTTCACCGTGAACACG
>JBKJOH010000342.1:0-6788 GCA_046593295.1 Polaromonas sp.
CATGAATCGCTTCCCTTATTTACGGAACATGGCCAGCATGCGCTGGGTGACGGCAAAGCCGCCGAACATATTGATGGCAGTGAGCATAATGCCGGCCACCGCCAGCCAGCGGATCAAATCATCCGGTCGCCCCACAGCACCGGCAATCGGTGGCCAGATTTGCACCAGCGCGCCAATCGCAATAATGCTGCTGATCGCGTTGGTCACGCTCATCAGCGGCGTATGGAGCGCCGGTTTCACATTCCACACCACCATGTAGCCGACAAAGCAGGCCAGCACAAACACCGTGAAGTGCGACAGGAACTCCTTCGGCGCCGACGATCCGACGAGCCAAAAGAGCAGGGCCGCTACGCCAGCCACGATGGCCAATTTGCCGGGTGCCATCGGTTCACTGGCGGCACCGTGTCCGCCTTTCTTGGCCTGGGGTACGGCGACTGGTTTGGCGGCTGCGGCCGGTGGTGCCGCCGAGAGTTTGGGTGCCGGTGGCGGCCAGGTGATTTCGCCCTGTTTAATCACCGTGGCGCCCCGGATAACGTCATCTTCCATGTTGACGTTGTAAACCCCGTCCTTGGCCTTGCACAGGTCCTCGGACAGGCGCCACAGGTTGTTGGCGTACAAGGTGCTGCTCTGTTTGGGCAGGCGGCTGGGCAGATCGGTGTAGCCGATGATGGTCACGCCATGCGCGACCGTGATCTCATTGGGAACCGTCAGCTCGCAGTTGCCGCCTTGCTCGGCCGCCATATCGACGATGACACTGCCCGGCTTCATCGAACGCACCATCTCGGCCGTGATCAGCTTAGGCGCGGGTTTGCCCGGAATCAGGGCGGTCGTGATGATGATGTCAACTTCCCGTGCCTGCTTGGCAAAAACTTCCTTTTGCGCTTTCTGGTAGCCCTCACTCATCACCTTGGCATAGCCGCCCACACCGCTACCTTCTTCGACGTACTCGACCCCCACATATTCGCCGCCCAGCGACTGGATCTGGTCAGCCACTTCGGGGCGGGTGTCGTTGCCGCGCACGATGGCACCCAGGCCGGCGGCCGCGCCAATCGCCGCGAGCCCGGCCACGCCGGCACCGATGACGAACACCTTGGCCGGTGGCACCTTGCCTGCCGCCGTGATCTGACCGGTGAAAAACCGGCCGAACTGATGGGCCGCTTCAATCACGGCGCGGTAGCCGGCGACATTGGCCATGGAGGACAGGCCATCGTTTTTCTGGGCACGTGAAATGCGCGGCATGCTGTCGATGGCTAGCACGGTGGTCTTTTTGGCGGCGAGCAGTTGCATCAATTCCGGGTTTTGCGCCGGCCAGATGAAGCTCACCAACGTTTGGCCCTCGTGCATCAGGCCGACTTCTTCGGCATTGGGGGCGCGCACCTTGAACACGATGTCTGAGCTGGCCCACAACTGCGGGGCGGTTGGCACCACCGTCGCGCCCGAAGCCCGGTAGTCCTCATCGCTCACGTTGGCGCTGGCGCCGGCACCGGATTCGACCGATACCAAAAAGCCCAGCTTGATCAGTTTCTCGACGGCCTCGGGCACGGTGGCCACGCGCTTTTCACCTGGAAAAATCTCGCGCGGCACGCCAATGCGCTGCCCGGTTTTGGCTATCTCACTAGGGACAGGACGAGTTGCTCCGTCGGCAGCGACAACACGGGTTTCTGCGGCTGTGCTTGCAGCAGGTGCACTAATCGACATGGGGTGATTCCTCAGTTAATTGAATTTTTTTGCTGTCGGCAAGCTTACATCAGTTTTATTCGCTTTTTCGGGCGCTGAAATTCCTAGTTTTATGGCTGTAGAGGCGGGTTTGGGGGTCAGAGCTCCAATACCCGCCGTGGGGGCAACGTGCCGCCGACAGGCCGCCCTTAGACGGCACAGCCCTTCGGGGAGGCCTGACCCGTGACCCGAACGAGTACCTACGCGCCCAAAAATTCGCGGCGCAGCAGGGCGTTGACCTGGGTTTGCCAGCCGCGCCCGCTGGCGCGCAGTGCGACGAGTAGGTCGGGGTCGAGCCGCAGCTTGACAGGTTGCTTGGTGCTGGCCTGCACCGGGCGGCCACGGCCACGGCTGGCAATCAGTTCCGGCGTATGCACGCGGGCGTATTCGCCGCGTTGGGCTTGGGCCAGGCTTTCGCGCAGGTCAGGCAGGGCTTGGCCTGCGTCGCGCTCTACGGCCTTGGCCACTTTGTCGATGTCGATGTTTTTCAAGTCGGTCATATCGTCACTCCTTTGGGATGTTGTGTGCAGGCAAATTGGCTTGGTCGCCCTTGGCGTACACAGCTACCAGCAGCACCAGCTCGCTCACGCTGAGATTGAAATAAATCACCCTGGCACCGCTGCGCTTACCTTTGCCCGCCACTGCCCAGCGCACTTTGCGAGCACCATCAGCACCGGGAACGACATCGCCCGCCATGGGGTTGGCGGCGATCCAGTCGATAAAGGCATAGCACTCGTCTTGCGACCAGATTTTGGCAACCTGCTTCTGAAAGGCAGGCGTTTCAATGACGGTGTACATTTTATTATTGTACACCCATTAAATTCGATTTTTGGGGTCAGAGCCCTTTAGAAATTCTGATAAATTAAATTTCTGAGTTGCAGTTTAAAACCAATATGCCTTGTTCCCACCTGCGGATAATTTGCTTTTCAGAATTTTTATGTTTTTATTTGTTGTTGGGTTGTTAGCCACATCTGAATTGGAAAGGATTGCATCTATTGAAGCTTCAGCATATGCGGTTCCATCATCCTTAACAATACACTCTTTCGTCATCCAATCCTTGAGTTCTTTCGTGGTGAAAGGTATGCGTAACACATCCGATTCGGTTGCTAAAAATATCTGCTCGATTAATGACATGTGTCGTCCTCTGTAGGCTTACTTTGTGGTGTATATGGCATGGTTAAAAACCGGGTAACACTTTTTCGTGTAGACATCGATTTAGCCATGGGAAAAGCGTTGAAAAGTCACATCGTCAATGTTACCTAAAAGCCGCACTTTTTAACCACGCCATCTTGTCACTCGGACATGAATCGCGGAATAACCTTGTCGCAGTGGCCGGAGAACTGATCTTCGTTGAATTTCATCATCACGACCGGATTGTCTCGGTGTGTAAAGACTGTCACAACGCCGGATTGATAGACTCGATAGAAGCCCCTGTCTGTTGTACCGACATGCTCGTAATTTATGGCCTTCCCGCCTGTTGAGCCGTTTTTTGGAATGGCGGAGAGGTTACCTTTGCTTGTTGGAAAGAAGAGGACAACTATGCCATCAGGTGTCGTTTGATCAAAGGTGCAAGTGACCATATCCTTAATTCGCATGCCGTCGCCGCTGGGATCACGGAAGACTTCCGCGCTATTGCCTGGAACTGCGTTAAGGTGAAAATACGGAGCGGAGCATTGAGAAGCAAAACCGATCACGTCGAAGCGACGCCTTAGTTCTTGTTCCGCCGCCTCGGCTCCAGACATCTGTCCGATACGAAAAAGTTCCTGCATATCCTGAACGGTAATGCGCTCTGTTATCTTATTGGCATAACAATGGCAATAGCCTTTAATTGCCGCATCAGGTACTGGTTTGTTTATGGCTTGCCCTCTCTGCAATGTATAGCAAGATCGACTCGTGACTTCCGCAAAATCCCTTCGGTCTTTGTCGCTGAGAGGTTGGGCAAATAACGTGAATACCCCCAGTGCAAGCGCCATTGAGGCGATGATTTTAATATTAATCCTCATTGCATCTCATGGTTCATTTTTTTAATTTTCTGAATCCGTAATTAAATTAAATAAAAAACTTAAGCTAAGATTATTAACTCACTCAGCCGGTGAAAAAAATAGAAAATGGGATAGACTCGAATTATTCAATTTAACTCATCGTACGATTAGAATTTGTTATTTGATTTAAATGATGTGAAAAACCATACTTTTTTGCATTGTCCACCTTTTGTTCCAATCTCATACCAGTCGGGTTCAAGAGCGCGTCCATCACGATTGAACATACTCGCGACAGCCGACCGTAATGAAGATATTCCCCAACTATATAAAACAATCGAGAGTTTCCCTGCTTTTCTGTCAATATTAATATTGATTGGATCTTTTTCCCAAGGCTTACCCTCTATGTAGACTGATGAACCTCCATTACTTGTTAACGGATATACATTTGTATTAGATTCAGTTTCAACCTTCATTGTCTTGTCGGTCAATGTAATATTCCATCCGATGATATCTTTATCATAATAACTTGTTTTGCATTCTAGTTTAGTATCGGCAAAAGAACTGATTGCTGATGATGCAAATAATATTGATATAACGATTGATTTCATGAATTCCATCCGTTTATTAAAATTAAAATTACTGCCCCGCTTTTGTGTAGCCCCTATCAAATGCAGGATTAGCCGTCAACTTCACGATAGTTCCTTTTGCGCCACTCGCATTGTTTCTTGGTGAAACGCTTGAATGGCTTTACGTATAGCGGCATACATTCCCACTTCACTCTTTCCCAGTCGTGTTTGAGCAAAAGGGCGATGCGGCGGGTGAACAGCTTAAAATCGTTCGATTCGCCGGAGAAGAGGCGGTCATAGTGCGCAAGGATTGGCTCGTCATCGGTCTTGTCCTTTGGGTTGATTGATGTCGCAAGCCGTGCCCTAAGCGCGGCGACTTTGGCGGGGACTGGACTAGCTTTGTTTTCGACGTGAAGCGCAGCGATTTCTTCGCACAGCTCCCGCATGTTGTTTCGCCACTTCGTGCGCTCTTTTGTAACTTGTTCGAGTTGAACCGCGCGTTCATCTTTGCGAAGCGCGACAAACGAGGCGATCCAGCCGCCTATTGCAGTAAGAGAAACACCGGCAAGCAGGGACGGGATGTCAATGGTAAAGATCATAAGAACCGCAATATTTCAAGTGGGCGAGCTTTACATTTAGCCTAGTTGGGGCGGTACTTTTTGAACCACGCCCTTTAACGGGTGGCGTTGCTGGATTGCGCGTCAGTTTTGGGCTTCCAGTTGCGCGCGGAGGCTTGGGCGGCGGCGCGTTGCTCGGGTGACAAGTCACTCTCCACCATATCACGGGCCTTTACCGCATCTTGATTCCCTTGTGCACTGGCCAGTAGCCACCAGAAATAAGCTAATTGGTCATCCTTGGGCGCGCCATGGCCTTTGGCGTACATCAGGCCAAGGAATAACTGCGCATCGGCAAGCCCCTGCTCGGCGGCTTTGCGGAGCCACGGCATAGCCTGCTGGTTATTCTTGGGAATGCCTTCTCCGTTGTAATACATCAGGCCCAGAAAGAGCTGCGCTTTGGCATAGCCTTGCTCGGCGGCTTTGCGGGACCACACCATGGCTTGCTGTTTATTCTCGGGAATGCCTTGGCCGTTGTGATACGCCACGCCCAGGCGGTACTGCGCGTCGGCATGTCCTTGCTCGGCAGCTTTGCGGAGCCACGTCAGGGCTTGCTGGTCATCCTTGGGCACGCCGTTGCCGTTGGCATACATATGGCCCAGGCTGTGCTGCGCGCTGATATGTCCCTGCTCGGCAGCTTTGCGGTACCACACCACCGCCTGCTGCTCGTCCTTGGGTACACCTCGGCCGAGGCGATACACTTGGCCTAGGTTGTACTGCGCATGGACATTCCCCTGCTCGGCCAGCTTCTTAAACCCCGCAAAAGCCGTGAGGTAATCCTTGCTCTCATAGGCCGCAAGCGACTGCTCATACGTCTGCGCCTGCACCGGCACCCACGCGCCCATGGTGAGTGCCAGCGCCAGCAACAAAGAACGGGTCAAACGAATTCTCCTTGGGGTACGCGGACGGTGTCGGTAGGGGCAACTATAGCCTGCACCTTCAACAAAGTCGTCCACTTGGGTTCAACCGGAAGAGACCAGCAGCGCCAGCAAGGCCGCTTCGTCAATAACGGCGACACCCAGCTCCCGCGCCTTGGTCAGTTTGCTGCCGACTTTAATAAAAGGATCAGAGCCCCAATACCCGCAAAATGATCATGTCACCAAAGGGGCTATACGCGCCAGCACTTCTTGAACGATGAAGTCAGGCGCGGCTTCAATCTTTTTGCCGCTGCGCTCGCGCATGGCAACGGTGCGCGGCTGGTTGCAAATGATGATGCCCTGCGTTTGCAGGCCTGAGCCGGTGAGTGACACTGCAAAACCTTGGCTGCGTGCCAAGGTAACGCCTTGGCTGATGGGCAATACGATGGCCAAGGTTTCATCTGCCGGAGACAACACAAACACTGGGCGCGTGCCTGCCTGTTCGCGGCCCTGTTGGCGGCCCTTGACCGGGTTCAAATCAAGCAACCAAATCTCGCCACGCTGTGGCGTGCGAGGCGATGCCATCAAACGCGCTCTGAGGGCAGGTCATCAAAATCAAGCCACGCAGCGTCACGCGGCAGTGCCAATGCTTTGTGCTCCTGCAGCAACTGCTTTAGCGTAAATTTTGGGCGGCTGGCAGCGATGACGATTTGACCATCGCGCAGATCCAGCGTCACCTCGTTCCCTGCCTCTAAATGGGCCAGAGAAAGCAGAGTTTTCGGAATCGGCAAAGCTACCGATCCACCCCAGTTGCGCAATGTTGCAGTCATCATGGCGGGCTCCTAAAAGTGATATTATTGTATCACTTTGCCGTAGGCATCACAAACTCGGCACCCTTGCCAATGCTCTCCGGCCAGCGCTGCATGATGGACTTTTGCTTGGTGTAGAAGCGCACGCCCTCTTCGCCGTAGGCGTGCATGTCGCCGAACAGGCTTTTCTTCCACCCGCCAAAGCCGTGCCAAGCCATCGGCACCGGGATGGGCACGTTGATGC
>JBKJOH010000006.1:0-24636 GCA_046593295.1 Polaromonas sp.
GGTCTTGGTTGCGGCTTGGCAATGTCGCACAAACGAGCGGGTGGGGAGCGGGTGGGAATCCCGCCTTGGTAACCGCTAGCCACGGGCCAAGTATCTAGCCTTGCAGGTTGTCCCGTAATGGGCCGCTTGATGCGTAGGCAAGAAAGCAGGCGAGGCGCAATGGTAACGGGTGAAGCCGACCGTGAAGGTTGTAGTCCCGAAATGACCGCATTGGAAGGGGCCGATGGTTTCAAGACACCAGCAGGCAACAGCGGGCACGGCGAGAAGTTGAAGGGGCAAGCCGTGCCAGCCCACCCGGGATCTCAGACCGTATCGAGCCTGACACAACGATGGTGCGGTAACCAAGGATATCCGGTAATCGGCGCGGAACAAAGCGCACCCTCCGACAAGTCTAAACAACGAGGGAGAGGGCGGAGATTGCCGGAAGTCGGAGGCATCCATAGTAGCGATGAACGCGGGTAATGCTGCGGGAGCGAAGGGGTGCCAGTTTGAGATAGCGAATAGGGGAAACATGTCCCGACACCGAGCGGACTATGTGCATGACCACATAACTTATTCACTTCACACAGTGGACAATATATCCCAGTCCATTGTGAATGCCTCAAGCTGAGAGCCGGATGGTGTAACGCTCCAAGTCCGGTTCTGCGAGGGCGGCGCGTCGTATCAGAGTACCGAGATGCGCGCCGCTACTCTCCAAGGATGTAAATCCCAATCAAAACCAGCTTTCATATTGCCGAATAAATCTTTCCAGTCAGCAACATGGCCGATGGCACAGGCATCTTTGTCGGCCACGCAAAACGCTGGCGGAATGGCTTTGTCTACAAGACCAAATTTAAGCCGTCTGAGGTAGTACATAACTTGCGCCACCACTAGCGCGCGCTGTGCTGAAACGCCCAACTGCCCATCGAACTTGAACTCAAACAGCACCTGCGGCGTGTAGAGGTCGTGATCGTCAGAGGTGTTGTAGTGGAGCCCAAGCGTCTTGGCCCATGCGGCCTTGACTTCTTCTTCGGTGGTGGTTTTTACCAGTAGCTTGTGCAGATGAGAAAGCGAATTCTTCATAAAACAATTGTCATCTATTGGCGGACTTGATTAGAGCTTGCCACGCAGGTTTGTGGATTGATTTTGGGTTAAGGCGCTTTGGTAGGCGTACAAATGCCATTTTTAAGAGTGAAAACGGCTGTAGCCCAATAAATACGGGCGTGGTCAGCTACTAAATTAATAGTGCCTTGCTTTTAGGGCAGGGCGTTCATGGCCGCACACCCGGTGTCTCACCCCAATAACCCTACAGCTCCAGTTCGATCAGCTCCGGTGCGCCGTAGGCATAGGGCTCGGCACGTACGCCATTCATGCAGTTGCGCAGGCGGCATCGTTGACGAGCTGTTTTGCGTGTGCCCGGTTAGGGCTGGTGCCGCTTCAATCGGGCCTTATGTGGGCCATACGGCTTATTGAGCCAGTGAAAGCTTCTGCCTGGTCGCGGCTGGTTGCAACGGTGGTGCAGCGACGATGCCTTCGTCTGACCTGGTCGCAACGCGCCGCGCACCATCAAAACGACGATCCCAGTAGGAGGTGGACATGCTGTCAACCCGCACTTCGGCACCCGGCTTGGGCGAGTGGATGAACTTGCCATTGCCCACGTAAATGCCAACGTGGCTAAACGCCCGCCGCATGGTGTTGAAGAAAACCAGGTCACCCGGCTGCAACTCGTTTTTGTCTATGTTCTGGGTTGCGGCGGCTTGTTGCTCGGCCTTGCGCGGCAGCAAGAGGCCAACGGTTTGCTCATACATGGCTCGCACAAAACCGCTGCAATCAAAGCCGCCATCAGCCTCAGCGCTATTGCCCCCGCGCCGATACGGTACACCCATAAAACCCATGGCATTAAAAACTAGCTCGGAGGCCTTGCTACTGACGTTTTGGCGAACTTGGTCAATTTGCGTCAGCAAGCCCTTTTCGGCCAGCAGCTTGTCAAGGTCATCACCAGCGGGAGCCGCATGTGCGCCAGCGGCAAACAGCGCGGCGGCGGCAAGGGTAAGCAGTGGGGCTGTAAAACGCATGACCCGCAGGATACTTGAAGGAGTAGTCCTACGTCAATACTTACTTAACTAACGCATCGGCATCCGTACTGCAAATGACGGCACAGTTATCATGGCTTGATGATTTCCGTGTCTTCATGGCAGGGCCTGCTGGCCAATACCAACCGCACTGCGCAGCACTGGCTGATCGAGTGGTGGCGGCTGGCGCACCTGGGCGCGGTTATTTTGCTGCTGACGCTGTCGCCGTCAAGTTACGAGCGCAAAAACCGCATGGTGCTGGCCCGCCATGTGTATGACAACACCGCACCCATACTGCTGGGCTTTACCGTGCTATGTGCGTTGATCAGCCTGGTGCTGACGCGCATCGTCACCGCTACGGCCCTGAGCTACGGGCTGTCACAGTACGCCTTGCAGGTCATCATCAGGGTGCTGGTGCTGGAGTTGATTCCGCTGACGGCGGCGCTGTTTGTGGCGCTGCGCTGCACCATACCCGACGCTGCCGAGCTGGCCGAGCTAAAGGGCCGGGGCGACCTGGAGGCGCTGCGCAGGCAGGGCATTAACCCGGTACACCGCGAGGTGCTGCCGCGCGTGGTGGCGGGCATATTTTCAACCGTCACGCTGGCAGTACTGAGCTGCGTGGTGGCGCTGGTGGTGGCCTACCTGGCGGTGTATGGTTTTGGCCTGTCGGGGCTGGCTGGCTATACGCGCCTGTTTGGTCAGGTGTTCAACCCTTCCGTGACATTGATTTTTGTTTTGAAAACGCTGTTTTTCAGCCTCGCTGTTTCACTGGTACCCATGGCCTCGGCGCTCTACGGCATGGCCGAGAGCAGCACCCGCACCAGCGTCGAAATGCGCTCGCTGGTACGCATGTTTGCATTGCTGCTGCTGATTGAAGTGCTGTCACTGGTCGGCAATTACCTTTAAAGAAGACTGGTTACCCATGAGCGACTCTCCAGACCCCTTGCTGTCCCGACCACCTGATCCTGCTGATGCTACTGCGCTTGCCGGGCGTTTGTCTGACGAGCGTCTTGAGTTCAGGGCTGTGCTGCTGCTGGCTTTCATGCTGGCCTTGATTGTGGGCTCGGCGCTGTATGTGATGTATGCACGCGGGGTGTTTGAAAGCACCCAGAAGCTGGTACTGGTGGCCGAAGATTCAGAGGGCGTAGTGGTTGGCATGAACCTGACTTTTTCGGGCTTCTCGATTGGCCGTGTGCGCCATATCGAGCTGGCTGAAGACGGCAAGGCCCGCATTGTGGTCGATGTAAGCAGCAAAGATGCCCACTGGCTGCGCACATCCAGCGTTTTCACCCTGGTGCGTGGCCTGGTGGGCAGCACCAACATCCGCGCCTACACTGGTTTATTGACGGACCCGCTGCTGCCCGACGGTGCCGTGCGCACCGTGCTGCAGGGCGATGCAGCCGGTGAGGTGCCCAAGCTGATCGCCTCTGCCAAAGACCTGATTGAAAGCCTGAGCAGCCTGACGGGCAGCAGCGGCGCGCTGGGTGTCAGCCTGGGCAACCTGCAGGTGCTGACGACGCGGCTTAACGGCACTGGCGGCGCGCTCACGGTGCTGCTGGGCGGCGAGGCCGAGGCAAAAAAATTGCTGCTCACGATGGACCGCAGCAACGCCTTGCTGGCCAGGCTCGATGGCCTGGTCGCCAAAGCCGACACCCAGGTGTTTGGTGAAAAAGGCGTGATGCTCGAGACCCGCGCAACGGTGGCGCAGCTCAATGCCTTGCTGGGTGACGCACGCAGCAGCTTGAAAAAAGTCGATGCCGTGCTGATTGAAGCGCAGGCCGTAGGGGCCAACGCACGCGAAGCCAGCAACGATTTAGGCAGCCTGCGAGGTGAGGTAGAGGCCAGCCTGCGCAAGGTTGAAGGCCTTATCAACGAGATCAACCGCAAGTGGCCCTTCAAGCGCGACGCAGAGGTGAAGCTGCCATGACTAGTCCCTTGTTTCTTCGCGGCACGCTGCTGGCGTTGGTGGCTTTGCTCGCTGCCTGCCTGGCGGCCTGTTCCTCTGGCCCCAAGCAACCCGATTGGCAGCTTGAAGCCAAGGGTTCCATGGATCGCTCGGTTGCCGCCTACCTTGAAGGCAATTCACGTGTCGAGGCGGTAGAGTTTGCACGCGCCAGGTTTGAGATTTCAAGCACCGGGCGCGTTGACCTGATGGCCAGGGCCGAGCTGCTACGCTGCGCCAGTCGTGTTGCCAGCTTGAGCTTTGAGCCTTGCGCTGGTTTTGAAAAGCTCAGGCTTGATGCCGCACCCGCCGAGCGCGCCTATGCCGATTACCTGGCCGGCAATTTGCTAGCGCAAGATGCCGCGCTGTTGCCTGAAGCCCAACGCGCCGCAGCCACTGGTGGTGAAGTTGCCATCAAGTCAATAGCAGACCCGCTGTCGCAACTGGTGGCCGCAGGGGTGGCCTTGCGCTCAAGCCGCGCCAGCCCGGCGCTAGTGCAAACGGCTGTCGATGCCGCGTCAAGTCAAGGTTGGCGCAGGCCCTTGCTGGCCTGGCTCGGCGTGCAGGCCAGCCTGGCCGACAAGGCCGGTGCGCCTGAAGAGGCCGCGCGCCTGCGCCGACGCATAGCGCTGATGCAAGGCTCCGGCGCAAGCGACATCAAAGCAGCGCGTTAATTGAATGACTGAAGTTTTTGGGGTCAGACACCAATTTCGCAGCGGTGCGAAGCACCGCCCCCGGAGGGCGAGCCGAAGGCTCGACGAATTTGGGCTCTGACCCCAAAAACTCCGCCCAAACGGCTGAAGTGAACCCGTGGGCGATTGTGGTCGTCGGCATGCTGGCGCTGGCAGCGGCCATGGGCATAGGCCGCTTCGCCTTCACGCCGCTACTGCCCATGATGCTGAACGATGGCGTGATTGACCTACCCGGTGCCAGCTGGCTGGCCAGTGCCAATTACCTGGGCTATCTGCTGGGTGCCTTGCTGTGTACGTTTCAGCCATTGATATGGCGGCGCTTCTCCGTGCTTCCATCCGTGGCGGCATCGACGTGGGCGCGTGCTGGCTTGGTGGCGACCTGCGTTTTTACCTTGGGCATGGCGCTGCACCTGCCGTGGCTGTGGCCCGTGCTGCGCTTTGCCGCCGGGGTTGCCAGCGCGTTTGTTTTTGTCTTCACATCGGGCTGGTGCTTGGGGCAACTGGCCGCGCGCAACGCCGGTGCGCTTGGCGCTGCAATTTACGCCGGGCCGGGTGTCGGCATTGTATTGAGCGGGCTGTTTGCCAGCGGCATGGTGGCTGTCGGCTGGTCAGCATCCAGCGGCTGGCTGACCTTTGGCGTACTGGCCATTATTTTGACGGCCATGGTCTGGCAGACTTTTCATCAGCGGGTTGAAAAAAAGGAATCGCCGCAAGCGACCGCTACGCAAGTTGTAGCCGCGTCTGAAATTTTCCGTCAGCAAGCCAGCCGGCAAGAGATGCTGGTGTTCGCGCTGGCCTATGGCCTGGCTGGTTTTGGCTACATCATCACCGCCACCTTTTTGCCCGTCATAGCCCGCCAGGCCTTGCTGCCATCGGCCTTGCTCGACATGTTCTGGTCGCTGTTTGGGCTGGGTGTGGTGGTGGGTGCTTTGCTGTCGTCGCGCATCTCGCTGGCCGGTGATTTGCGCCACTGGCTGGCAGGCTGCTATGTGGTGCAGGCGCTGGCCATTGCTGTCAGTATCGTCGTCCCAACGCTGACCGGCTTTGCCCTGAGTAGCCTGCTGCTCGGCCTGCCGTTTACCGCGATCACCTTTTTTGCGATGCAGGAGGCCCGCAGGCTGCGCCCCCTGACTGCGCCCGCTTACATGGGCCTGCTGACGGCCATGTACGGCCTCGGGCAAATCGCAGGCCCACCCATGGTGGCCGTGCTGCTGCGCCGCGCGCCATCGCTGGCCGCAGGCTTCACCCTGTCTCTGGAGATTGCCGCAGCCTCGCTGCTGTTGGGCGTGGTGGTGTACGAGGTGATGGTTAGGGTTTGGCCTGTTCGGCGGCAGCACGGAAAAAATAGTTGACAAATATTGCGCCTTACTTTAAGGTAAGGTAAAAGGGATTCAAGCCATGACAACAGCAACCATCACCAGCAAAGGTCAGATCACCATCCCGTCGGAGGTACGCCAGGCGCTCAAGGTCGAGGCGGGTGACAGGGTGGAATTTATCGATATCGGGGACGGCCGGTTTGAGTTCTTGGCGGCGACGCATTCAGTGACTGAACTCAAAGGCATGTTTGGCAAGGCCAAGCGCGTTGTGTCCATCGACGACATGAACCGCGCAATCGCTGCTGGTGGGGCTGCCGCACGATGACTGGTCTGGACACGAACGTGTTGGTACGGTACATCATGCAAGATGACCCGACGCAGTCTGCTAAGGCTACAAAGTTGATGGAGGCCTTGACGCTAAATGAACCGGGCTTTGTATCGCTGGTGTCAATTGTTGAGTTATTTTGGGTGCTGACAAAATCGTATGGCCTCAGCCGGGGTCAGGTATCGCAGGCGCTGGAGTTGCTGCTTCGTACCAAAGAAATTGTGGTTGACCGGGCCGAGCATGTGGCGAAAGCGCTGCGCCTTTACAGCGCGAGCTCCGCTGATTTTGCCGATTGCCTGATTGAAAAAATATCGTCCAGTTTGGGGTGTGAGCGAACCATGACTTTTGATATTCATGCGGCGAAGGTTGCAGGCATGACGCTTGTCAAATAACGCTAGCCGTCACCCATCGCCAACGCCCCCCGATAAGTCACAAACGAAGCCAAATACGCCAAGCCAAACAAATACCCGGCGGCGATGAGCGGCATGGTCCAGCCGCCGGTCTCGCGTTTGATGGTGGCCAGGGTTGATAGGCATTGCGGGGCAAATACATACCAGGCCACGACCAATGCGCCGCCTATGCCTGCAACGTAAAGGCCAAACAGCACCAGGCCCTGCTGGTCCAGTACACCCCACATGCTGCGGCGCGGAATGAAAGCACCAATCAGCAGCGCATACACCGGTAGGCGGGCCGAGCAGGTCATCAGCGGCGCAATGCGATTTACAGGCCATTTTTGAGACCTAAAAAGTCCTATAGGCCAATGAATATGGACGTGAGAAGCTATGAAATTAGTAGCATTTTGCCGGGTACTGCAAACCGCAATGCGACCGTAAACCGCAACCTCAGCCAGCCTTGCGAAACGTCAAGTTGTAGCGTAACCCGGCTTTAATGGGCCGCACGCCGTGGTAAACCAGCCGCGCATCACCACCCCAGACCACCACATCGCCATCGTGCAGTGCAATAGATTTCACAGCGTCGCTTCTACGCAGGCCGCCGACTTGAAAGTTGCAACTCGCACCGATGGATACCGACACTATCGGCTGCGAATAGTCGCGCTCGTTTTTGTCCTGGTGCAAGCCCATGCGCGCGCCCGCTTCGTATCGGTTGACCAGGCAAGCATCAGGCACAAAGCCTTGCCAGCCCACGCAGGCCGCCGCGTCACGCGCCAGCGTTTGCCACCTCAGTGGCATGGCGGGCCAGGGCTTTTGACTCAAAGGGTCAGTGGCTTGATAGCGGTAGCCCGTATGGTCAGTGACCCAACCCCAGTCGCCGCAGTTGGTGATGGCCACTGACATGCTTTGCCCGCCGGGTACTTGCATGTGGCGAAAGGGCGCTTGAATGGCGATTGCGTCAATGTCCTGCTGCAAAGGCGCTGTGTTCACCCAGCCGCGAAGCAGCCAGACGTTGGGCGCGATGGCGATGGGTGGGGTATCAAACAGCGCTGGCATCGCTCGCCCTGCACATGCCCACTTATGGCTTGGCGACTTCCAGCACCAGCTTGCCAAAGTTCTCGCCGTTGAACAACTTTGAAAGCGCCTCGGGGAAGTTTTTGATACCGATGACGATGTCTTCTTTGCTCTTCATCGTGCCGGGCTCGGTTACGGGCTCGGTGGTGGCGCTCCAGTTGTCGCGTGTAGGCAGGCCCACGGGTCGGCTGGCCAGGCGAATTTGGTGGTTGACGAGAGAAGTGATGGCAGTCATGGCGGTGTCTCCTGTAGTTGCGAACTTGATGCGAAGGTAAGCATAGTAGCCGCCAAGCTAATGGCGCAAAGTCGCCCATGCGATTATTTCAAGTATTTCAGTATTGCGTTTTGACTGCGCTGCTGGCACACTGGCTGAGGACCGCCACGCGGTAAGGCAACTTTGATACGCCTAAGAATCGAGGTAACAACGATGTTGACAGGCACTCTTCTCCAGCAGGTTTTTCCACTCTGCGCTGATCCGGACGGGTGGGCGCGGGCGCTCAACCCGGCGCTGCAACGCTATCAGATCAATACGCGGGCACGGCTGTGCAGTTTTCTGGCGCAAACCGGTCATGAATCCGGTCAATTTAACCGTCTGCTTGAAAGCCTGAATTACAAAACAGCGCAACGCCTGATGCGGGTTTGGCCGCGACGCTTTCCGACCGAAGCTGTTGCCATCGCCTATGTGGGCAATGAAAGAAAGCTCGCCAACTTCGTTTACGCAAACCGGCTTGGAAACGGCGATAGCGCGAGCGACGACGGATTCAGATTCAGGGGTCGCGGCATTATCCAGATCACCGGCCGCTCCAACTACGCTGCGGTTGGCAAGGAGCTCGATATTGATCTCATCGCCGACCCGGAGCGTCTGCTGACGCAGGAAATGTCTGCGCTGGCCGCCGCATGGTTCTGGCATAGCCGGGGACTGAATGCGCTGGCGGATGACAACACGGATGACAATGATCTCGAGGACTTCACCGAGATCACGCGACGCATCAATGGCGCGACCGTGGGAATCAAGGAGAGGTTGCTCGCGTTCAATGCGGTCGATTCCAGACTCGCTTGAGTGCGTCGATACCGCGCGCAATGTGAGCGTGCCGGTTACACCGACTTACACCCATCAAAGGACCAGTACCTTGCCACGGCCATCAAGGCGGAACATACTATCGTCGCGACTGTTGGATTTTCTTTTGTTCCATGGCAACAACCGAAGGAGCGTGATATGGCAAACAGCAAGGTGACGGCGGCAACAGCTCAGGGTCTCTCGTTGCACATCGGCCTCAACAGTGTCAGCAGCGCGGCCTACAGCGGCTGGACCGGACCGCTCGCCGCGTGCGAATTTGATGCCAGTGACATGGCGGCCATTGCCCATGCCCAAGGCATGAAAGCGACTGTGCTTCTGACAAAAAAGGGCAGCCGCGCCAACGTGCTTGCAGCGATTCGGGCGGCGGCCAGGGCGTTGAAGTCGGGCGACTTGTTTTTCCTCAGCTATTCCGGGCATGGCGGTCAGGTTCCCGATGTCAGCGGTGAAGAGCCTGACAAGAAAGACGAAACCTGGTGTCTGTACGATGGCCAGTTGATCGACGACGAGCTGTACTACGAGCTTAGCCGCTTCAAGGCCGGTGGACGGATTTTGGTGCTGTCCGACAGTTGCCACAGCGGCTCGGTCACGCGCGCCGCAGCGCCGCCCCCGGCCACGCGCACGCAGCGCCCCAAGCTGATGCCTGACGCGGTGGCGATGCGCGTGTACCGCGAGCACCAGGTCTTCTACGACAAGCTGCAACGCGGGGTCGCGGCTGCGGCTGGCAAGCCCGTGGTTGACCCGGACACAGCGCTCGCCAATGTCGCGTCGAGCGGCCGCTTGAGTGCGATCGTCACTAAATTCAATCCGGCCGTGATCCTGATCTCGGGCTGCCAGGACAACCAGAGCTCCATGGACGGTGAACACAACGGCGCGTTCACCGAGCAATTGCTAAAAACCTGGAACCAGGGCGCATTCAGGGGCAATTACGGCAACTTGCACGCACACGTCAAGGCCGCCATGCCGGCCAAGCAGACGCCGAACCTGTTCACGCTGGGCAAGGTTGGCGCGTTTCTGGCACAGGTGCCGTTCACGGTCTGAAAGCCGGACTCGATGAATGCGTCGATCAAGTCTTCGGCACCGGTCAGACTCTTCTGCCGCCAGGTGCATGAAAACAAGGGCCTGCGCCACGAGTTGATGGCGCAGTTGCAAAGGTCTTGAGCGGCTGAACGGTCCTGCCGCCCCGCACGATAGTCGCAAAGGAGTACGTCATGGCAACCTCTACGCAAGACATCACCTTCATCATCCCGGGCCAGGCGCAAACGGCCGGCGCGGCCGTCCGCGGCAACGTCAAAGCCGCGGTGCGTGTGGGCGCGCAGCGCGGAGGCGGTGACCCGGTGCGCGTCACTGCGCGCCCCGGCGACGACGTTGTCGTGCTCAGCATCGCCAACGGACCGACCTTGTACCTGCACCCCGAAGATGCTCGCGATCTGATGCGCGCGCAAAGCGCCGGCGCCACCCGTGGCACCGTCAATGCAGCCAACGACAACGAGGTGCTCGTCTCACCGCAGCTTGGCTGGCCAGGTCTGGAGGCGGGCGCGACGCGCGGCGCGAGCCGCGGTTGGATGGGTCAGGTGGTGCTCAGCGCCTTCGAGGTGATCACCGGCCTCGCCAAAGATCCGGCCAGGCTCGCTGCCGCTGCCGTCACAAAGAAGCTCGATGGTGCGGTGGAGGCGGGGGTGTACGAACTTTCCGCCGATGCGCTATTGCCGCTCAAGGGGAGTGGGCGCAAGCGCGATGCGGTGCCCGCTGCGGCCGACGGCGGCCCGCTGCTGGTGCTGGTGCATGGCACTTTCGTCGACAGCGTCAGCACCTTCGGCAAGCTCTGGACCCTGCACCCGCAGACGGTGCGTGAGCTGTTCCAGCACTACGGCAACCGGGTCTATGCGCTTGACCACCCGACCATGGGCCAGAGCCCGATTGCCAATGCCCTGACGCTGGTACGCGCCATGCCTGCAGGGGCGTGCCTGCACCTGGTCACGCATTCGCGTGGTGGCCTGGTGGCCGAGGTGCTGGCACGCGCTTGCGGTGGCAAGCCGCCCGGCGCTGATGAGCTGGCACTGTTCGCTGGCGCCGCGTACAGCCAGCAGCGTGCCGACCTGGTCGCGCTCTTCAAAGAGGTGACCAGCAAGGGCCTGAAAGTCGAGCGTCTGGTGCGTGTGGCCTGCCCGTCGCGCGGCACGCTGCTTGCATCGAGGCGTTTCGATGCCTACCTTTCGGTGCTGAAGTGGGGGCTTGAGCTAGGCGCGGTGCCGGTGGTGCCGCAACTGGTGGACTTTCTGCACGAGGTGGCGCGTCGGCGTGCGGACCCGGCCGAACTGCCAGGCATCGAAGCGATGATGCCGCACAGCCCGCTTGTGAAGTGGCTCAATGGTGGCAGCGACGTGATCCCGGGCGGGTTGCGCGTGGTGGCCGGCGACATGGAAGGCGATTCGATCGGCTCCTGGGTCAAGACGCTGCTCTCGGATGCCTTCTACTGGACCGACAACGACCTGGTGGTGCAGACCCGCTCAATGTACGGCGGTGCACCCCGTGCCGCCACTGCCGCCGGTGCCGGTGCGAGCTTCCTGCTCGACCGCGGGGGCAAGGTCTCGCACTTCAACTACTTCACCAATGAGCGAACGGTCCAGGCGATCACAAGCGCGTTGCTGGAAACCGCGCCAGCGGCCTTCGCCGCGATTGGCCCCCTGTCGTGGGCCGGCGAGGATGCAGGTGGCACGCGCGCGGCCAGAGCTGTGGCGCGTTCGCGCGGCGGCCCCGGCGCCAATCCGGCAGATCGACCGGCGGTGTTGGTGCTGCCCGGCATCCTGGGCTCCAACCTCAAGCTCGACGGCAAGCGCATCTGGCTCGGTTTTCGTTTCATCAATGGCCTCAAGCGGCTCACCTGGGACCCGGCCAGCGTCACGCGCGTCGAGCCGGACGGCCCGATCGGCAGTGTTTACGACGACTTGATCGAGCGCCTGGCCGATACCCACGAGGTGATCCCCTTCGCCTTCGATTGGCGCCGCCCGATCGAAGACGAAGCGCGGCGTCTGGCTGGCGAAGTCGATGCCGCGCTGGCGGCGCGCAACACCAGTCAGCAACCGGTACGGCTGATCGCGCACTCGATGGGCGGGCTGGTCGCCCGCACGATGCAGCTCGAAAAGCCCGAGACCTGGCAGCGCATGATGGCGCGCGACGGAGCGCGGCTGCTGATGCTGGGCACACCCAACGGTGGCTCGTGGGCGCCGATGCAGACGCTGTCTGGCGACGATACTTTCGGCAACGCGCTGGTCGCATTTGGCGCCCTGTTCGACAACGGCGGCGCGCGAAAAATGATGGCCGGCATGCCGGGCTTCATCCAGCTACAGGCCGCCTTGCTCGATCCCACGCTCGGGCTCGACAAGGCAACCACCTGGAAGAAGCTCGCCGAGGACGATATGGCTGCGTTGCGTGAACGCAGCATCTGGCACAACGAGGGCGCGCAGCGAACGATCTATGAGTGGGGCGCGCCACCGCAAGCGGTGCTGGACCAAGCTGTGACGCTGCGGCGGCGGCTCGATGAACAGGCCGAAACCCTGGGCGCCGACGCGCAGAAAATGCTGCTGGTGGTCGGCCATGCCGCGTTCACGCCGGCAGGGATCATGCTGACTTCCGATGGGCTGGAGTACCTCGACGCGCCCGACGACGGCGACGGCCGCGTCACGCACCTCAACGCGCTGCTCCCCGGCGTGCGCACCTGGAAGGTAGATGCTGAACATGGCAAGCTGCCCGACGAAGCGAGCGCCTTCGCCGCCTACATCGAACTGCTCAGCACCGGGCAGACCCGTCAATTGGATGCCTACGAACCGGCCTTGCCCGGTGTGCGCGGTGTCACCGTGGGGGCCGCCAATGCAGCGGCTGCAGCGCTGGTTCGTAACCGGCCGTCGCGCGGGCTGCAAGCGTCTTTGCCACCGTCGAGCGAAGCCGAAGTGCTGGGCCTGGCACGCAGCGGGACAGATGCCCGCAGCGCCCGCGGCAAGAGCACAGCGCTGCGCGTGTCGGTGCTCAACGGCGACCTCAAGTTCATCAACCAACCGCTGCTGGTGGGGCACTATCGGTCGCTGGCGCTGACCGGTAGCGAGGGGGTGGTCGATGGGCTTGTGGCCAACGCCATGAGCAAGTCGCTTGCCGCCGGCCTGTACCCCGACGGCACGGGCGCTCACCAGATCTTCGGCAACCAGCGCAAAGATCCGGACAACGTGTTCGCGATGGCACGGCCGCAGGCGGTGGTGGTGGCCGGGCTGGGCGATGAGGGCAAGCTGCGCGCCCGGGAGCTGGTCTACACCGTGCGACAGGCGGTGCTGGCTTATGCCCAGCGGGTAGCCGAGCAGCAGGGGGGCAGTGCGTCGCAGTTCGAGCTGGCCGCCACGCTGATAGGCAGCGGCGGCAAAGGCATCAGCGCCGGCAGTTCCGCCCAGCTGATTGCGCAAGGCGCGTTCGAGGCCAATCAGAAATTGCAGCAGGGGGGCTGGCCGCAATTGAGCCGCCTGATCCTGGTGGAATGTTTTCTCGACCGCGCCAGTGAAGCCTGGCACGCCTTGCAGGTGCAATCGGTCGCGACGCCGAACCAGCTTGAGCTGGTGGGGCTGGTGACTTCGGGGGCTGGTGCCTTCCGGCGCTCACTTGATTCGAGCTACCGCGGTGCCGCTTACGATTTGATCAGCGCGCTGACCGGCCCGCCTGACAAGAACGGCCAGCCGACCATTGAGTATGTGCTGGACACGCGGCGCGCCCGCACCGAAGTACGGGCCCAGCAGGCGCAGGGCACGCTGCTCAATGAGCTGGTGGCCAAGGCCTCGAACGATTCGAACCGTGACGCGCAGATCGGGCGCACGTTGTTCAAGCTGCTGGTGCCGGTGGAGATGGAGCCCTTCCTCGGCGGCACTTCGGAGATGTTGATCGAACTCGACAGCGGCTCGGCGGTCATTCCCTGGGAGTTGCTCGACACTGACGCGCCGGCGCAAAGCAGTGGTGACCCCCGCCCCTGGGCCATTCGCAGCAAACTGCTGCGCAAGTTGCGCACCGAAGAATTTCGCGCCCAGGTGTCGGACGCCAGCGCTGACGACAGCGTGCTCGTCATCGGCGAGCCGCTGTGCGACCGCACGCTGTACGCGCCGCTGCCCGGTGCACGGGCCGAAGCGCTTGCCGTCGTCGCCCAGCTGACCAGCGGCGCCGACGGCATTCAAGCGGACCGGGTGCGCGCACTCGTCAGCGGCGAAGACGACGCGCGCACCATCATCAACGCGCTGTTCGAGCGCCCTTACCGCGTGGTGCATGTGGCCGGACACGGGGTGTTCGGCTCAAAAGGTGGCGTGGTGTTGTCGGGCAAGACCTTTCTCGGTGCGGCCGAAATCAAGGCCATGCGCACGGTCCCGGAACTGGTGTTCCTGAACTGCTGCCACCTTGCCGGGCGCGACGCATCCCGCACGTTGCAGCAGCCCTATGACCGCGCGAGCTTCGCGGCCAACATCGCCCAGGCGCTGATTGAGGTCGGTGTGCGCTGCGTGATCGCGGCCGGCTGGGCCGTGGAGGACGGTCCGGCTGAAAAGTTCGCGACCACCTTTTATGCCGTGCTGCTGCGCGGCGAGCGTTTCATTGATGCGGTCGCCGCCGCGCGTGAAGCCGCGTGGCGCGAGAGCCCGCAGGGCAACACCTGGGCCGCCTACCAGTGTTATGGTGACCCGGGCTGGACCTGGAACCGGGGTGGCGTGGATGCGCAGCGCCCGGCTCCGCCGGTGGGTGCAGAGTTCGGTGGCGTGGCCTCGCCGGTAGCGCTCGCACTCGCGCTCGAAACCCTCGCGATCCGCAGTCGCTTCAGCAACGCACGGCCCGAATCGCAGCGCGACAAGGTGCGTTTTCTCGAATCGAAGTTCGGCCCGGTGTGGGGCAGCATGGGTGCGATCGCCGAAGCCTTCGGCCTGGCGTATGCCGAAGTCAAGGACGGCAGCAAGGCGATCGAGTGGTACCGCGTGGCAGTGGATGCTGCCGATGCCAGCGCATCGTTTCGGGCTGCCGAGCAACTGGGCAACGAACTCGCGCGCTGCGGTGAGATGCTGACCGACGAGGCAGCCGCGCGCAGGATGATCGCCGAAGGTATCGGGCAGCTCGACAAACTCGTCGCGCTGCAGGCAACGGTCGAGCGGGAGAGCCTGCTCGGTTCGGCCTACAAACGCATGGTGCTGCTCGAAACCCGCTCGGGCAAGGCCGCGGCCTCACTCAAGGCGTTGCAGCAAATGCTCGTGCACTACGCCAATGCGGAGTCGCTGGCCCGCGCGGCGCACGCCGACAACCTCTACTACCCGGCCAAAAACGGCATTAGCGCCGAACTGCGGCTGGCGTTCCTGCAACGCCGCGCGCCGCTGCTGACGCAGGCCCGGCTGAGTGCGGTACGCGAGTCGCTGGACAAGGCAGCGACCGAGAAGCCCGACTTCTGGTCGGTGGTCGGGCAATCCGAGCTCGGCCTGCTCGAAGCCCTGGCGCAAGGGCGTCTGGCCGGCTCCGGTCCCGCTCTGATGGACGCTTTTCGCGAGCTCAAGGCGCGCGTGCCCGCCGCGTCGAGCTGGGACACGGTGTACACCGAAGCGCGCTTCACGCTCGAGCCCTATCAGGCGGTGGCCAGCGCGACCGAGCAGCGCGCTGCGGTCGAGATGCTCAAGGGCCTGAAAGCGCTGGCGGCGGGATGAAGCGCAGCGTGTCAGCAGCGCCCCCGTACTGGCCCCTATCGCGCGCGAGACTGCGGTGGTGAACGGCCCCGCCGTACCTGCAATGGTGGCGTCCGGCGCCGCGCCGCCTGATGTTTTTGTCAGCTACGCGCGCACGAACCGGCCGCTCGCCGAGCAGCTCGCTGATGCGCTACAGATGAACGGCTTGCAGGTGTGGTGGGACCGCGAGCTGTTGGCAGGAACTGAGTTCAGCGCCGTGATCGAAGCGATGCTGCGCGGTGCTGCCGTCGTCATCGTGCTGTGGTCGGCCGACTCGGTGCGTTCGTCGTTCGTGCGTGATGAGTCTGCGCGCGCCCTCAAGCTCGACAAGCTGTTGCCGGTGCGCATCGAAGACGTTGAGCTGCCGCTCGGCTTCGGCCAGTTGCACACGCTGGACCTGCTCGACTGGGACGGCGATACTGACGACGCGGCGTTCCAGAGGCTGCTGCTCGAAGTGCTGCGGCACCAGCAGCGTGCCCCCGGCAGCCTGCCCGTGCCACTGCGGCGCGGCCACTGGCGACCGCGCCGCTTGGCCGTGGCGCTGGGCGTTGCCGTGGTGCTGGCCGTGGGTGCCACCAGCACCTGGTACCTGCGCGACCAGCAGGCGCGTGTTGCCGCCGCCCAAGCCGAATCGCAACGCCGGGCCGATGCCGACAAGCTGGAGGCCGATCGCCACTTTCGCGCCGGGCTGGACCATCAATACGCCAGCGTGCCGCAACTCGAAAAAGCCTTCAATGAATATCTGAGCGCCCTCGAACGCCGCCCCGGGCACGCACGGGCGCACTACTACCTCGGCCACGTCTACGCCCAGACCGGCAAACTTGCCGACGCGCTCGCCTCGTTCCAGCGCGCGCTGGCGGCCGCTGAAGCGCCGCTCGACCGCAGCCAGCGCGCCGAAGCCGGCAAGCAGGTGCTGGCACTGGCCGTGGTCGACGGAGAAACTGCGCCGATTGCGCGCGCGGAACCGAAGCCCGACTCTGCCAGCCAGGCAGTGCCTGCCGGGGTGGCCGGTCTGGGCGATGCCGGCGGACGTATTGCCGACAAGGCCCCGGCGGCGTCGGCGTCGGCACCCAGGCAGCCGCCGCGCACCGACCCCCCCGAGGCCAGCGTCGCACAGCTCGCAAAAAGCGTCGAAGGTTTGTTCGACGAGAACAAGGAACGACGCATCAGCGCCACGACCAGCTTGGTGCTGGACCCGCAGGCCTTGTCGGATGCGGTTCCGCTCGCCGTCAACCGGGCATTGCAGGCGTTGCAGGGTGGCCCCGCCAGACTGGGCGTGAACACTACTTCGGGCGTGGTCAATACACTGGTGCTGCTGCAAAGTGCCTTGCCCGGAACACTGCAGGTGAACCGCCCGGCGATCGAGCAACTGCTCGACGCTGCCGAGCCGCTCGGCGACTATACCGGCCAGCAGGCCGGCAAGGTGCGCGCCTTGCTCAAACAGGCGCCAGCGCGCCACCCACTTGCCTACATCCAGATCGCCAACGAAGCACAGCGGCCTATCGCCGAGGCGCTGGCGACAAAAATGCGGAGCTTCGGTTACGAGGCCCCCGGCATCGAACTCGTTGGTGACCGGGCGCCGCTGACGACGCAAGTGCGGGTGCATGGCAAGAGTGATCGCAGCTACACACGCTGGGTCGGCAAGGTCGTAAGCGAGGCGGTCAACGCCCCGCCAGGCATCATCAGCCTGCGCAATGCCAAGCCCAAGACCGACACCTACGAAATCTGGTTTGGCCGCGCGCTGTGTGCACCAGGGGGCTCGCCGCTGGGCGGGTGCAAGCAGGGGTAAAGTTGCGGAGAAGTGGACTCTTGTTGGCGACATCCCGCAGTCGCAACTGCAGACTCGCCGCAGACCGACCGCTCGACCGGCCCGAGAGATTCACGTTCCTAGATTGGGTGCGAGCCAGTGGTTTCGGTTTATGCTTTAAAGACCCCATCACCCACAAAATCGCCCATGAAATTACACAACTACTTTCGCTCGTCCGCCTCGTTTCGGGTACGTATTGCGCTGGCACTTAAAGGCCTGAGCTACGACTACATTCCGGTGCATCTTGCCAGGGGTGACCATAAGCTGCCGGCATACGCCGCACTGTCTGCTGATGCGCTGGTGCCGCTGCTGGAGATTGATGGCATCAAGCTATCGCAGTCCATGGCCATCATCGAATACCTCGACGACAAATACCCTGAGCCCGCACTGCTGCCCAAAGACGCGCTGGGTCGCGCCAGGGTGCGGGCCTTGTCGCAGTCGATTGCCTGCGAGATCCACCCCCTTAACAATCTGCGCATTTTGAAATACTTAACCCGGGTGTTGAAGGTTGACGAAGCCGCCAAAAACACCTGGTACGCGCACTGGTGCCGCGAAGGCTTGGAGGTGTTTGAGAGGCAATTGGCGCAACTGCCCAGCGCAAAGTTTTGCTATGGCGATACGCCGACGATGGCGGACTGCTGCTTAGTGCCGCAAATATTCAATGCACAGCGTTTTAACGTGCCGTTTGAAGGCTTGCAACGCACCATGGCCGCGTTTGATGCCTGCATGGCCTTGCCAGCATTTCAACAAGCGCAGCCCTCGGCTTGCCCGGATTACGAAGCGTAATGAAAAGAGATTTTCTTGCACGCTGACTGGCTAATCCCCGACTGGCCAGCACCAGCCAATGTGCGGGCCGTCTTCACCACGCGCAGCGGCGGTGTGTCCGCTAGGCCTTGGGACAGCATGAACCTGGGCGACCACGTGGGTGACGCGCCAAGTAGCGTTGATGCCAATCGCGCAGAGTTGCAGAGGCTGATGCAAACCCGGCCAGTTTTTATGCAGCAGGTGCATGGCGCGGAGGTGCTCACGCTCCATGCGGCGACTGAAAACGGCCTCACTGCCGATGCCTGCATCACCACGCAGCGCCAACTGGCCTGCACCATCATGGTGGCTGACTGCTTGCCCGTGCTGCTCACTGACCGAGATGGAACGTTCGTCGCTGCTGCCCACGCAGGGTGGCGAGGCTTGGCTGGGTCAGCTGCTCCGGCTGATTTGCCTTCCAAAGGTGTTCTGGAGGCTGTTTTGACCACTTTTGAGAGTGCTTTTAGTGCTGCAGCCCAATCAATACGGGCACGAGAAGCTCCTGAAATCATAGCGTGGCTGGGTCCATGCATAGGCCCATCGGCGTTTGAAGTGGGTGCCGAGGTGAAGGCGGCTTTCGGGGCGGGCCAAGCGGATGCAGGGCGTTTTTTCGTACCGACTGGCCACGGTAAATACATGGCTGACCTGCCTGGGCTGGCGAGGCACAGATTGCAGGCGCTGGGTATCCAGCAGGTCTACGGCAACGACGGCAGCGCGCCGTGGTGTACGGTCAGCAACCCAGCAAGATTTTTTTCGCATCGCCGTGATGCGGGTTTGAACGGCAATGGTTTTGGAGTGACAGGCCGGATGGCCGCCTGTATCTGGCGGGTGTGACCTGGGAGGCTGGGCCTAGGGCCTGTTTTCCGCATCCCCGGCGGCTTGCTGGCTGCCCGCATCAACGCCAACCGATGTTTCTCTAGCAAGCGCTTCAGCCTCGCGCTTCTTGATGGCCTTGCGGCGTGCAGGCGTGCCCATCAGGTAGACCACCAGTGCGACGGGGCCGACACCATAGAGCACAAAAGTGATGATGGCACCGAGCAGCGTGCCGTTGCTGCTGGTGGCCTCTGCAACGCTCATCATCAGCACGACATAAATCCAGGCGATAACAACGAGGTACATGACAATCTTGGTGGGTAGGCGCTTTAGAATCAAACTTTGGTGTTGCGCTAACGCAAAAACACGAAAAATCAATCACCAGCAAAAACGACTCGGGAGACAAGCATGAATTTTGACGCAAATTGGGCCAATGCCGCCCAACAGATGCAAGAGACCTTTACCGCAGGTTTGCAGCAAGCCATGGGTGGTTTTGGCGGGGGCAGTCCTTCTGCTGGTACGGGCTTTCCACCCGGCGGCCTGCCAGCCATCAACTTTGATGCTGCCCAGCTACAACAAATCCAGCAGCGCTACCTGGCAGACGCGGCGGCGCTCTGGAACCAGGGCGTGCAGGCCGGCTCTGCCATACCTGAGGCACTTTCGGCTGCGTCTGACAGGCGGTTTTCAAATCAAGCCTGGGCTGATAGCCCGGTTGCCAAATTTGCTGCTGCCAACTACCTGCTCAATGCCCGCACCCTGATGAGCCTGGCCGAGGCCGTCGAAGGGGACACAAAAACCAAAGCCAGAGTGCGCTTTGCGGTTGAGCAGGCGGTTGCCGCCTCAGCGCCCAGCAACTTCATGGCGATGAACGCCGAGGCCATCCATAAAGCCATTGCCACGCAGGGCCAAAGCATAGGCAAAGGCATTGAAAACATGCTGCACGACATGAAGCAGGGGCATGTGTCAATGACCGACGAGAGCCTGTTTGAAGTCGGTAAAAACGTCGCCACCACTGAGGGTGCTGTAGTGTTTGAAAACGAATTTTTCCAGTTGCTTGAATATAAGCCCTTGACGGCCAAGGTGCATGAAAGGCCCTTTTTGCTGGTGCCGCCCTGCATCAACAAGTTTTATATTCTCGATCTGCAGCCCGAAAACTCGCTGATTCGCCATGTGGTCAGCGAGGGTCATCGCACCTTCGTGGTGAGCTGGCGCAATCCGGATGCGTCAATGGCCACAAAAAAATGGGATGACTACATCGAGCATGCAGCCATCAAGGCGATTGCCGTGGTGCAGGAGATCACGGATGCCAAAACCATCAACACGCTGGGCTTTTGCGTAGGCGGCACCATACTGGCCACCGCGCTGGCGGTGCTGGCGGCCAAGGGCGAAAAGCCTGCTGCCAGCGTGACGCTACTGACCTCACTTCTCGACTTCACTGACACCGGCATTCTCGACATCTTTATCGACGAAACCTCGGTCAAATACCGCGAGCAGGAAATGGGGCAGGGCGGTTTGCTCAAGGGGCAAGACCTGGCATCGACCTTCAGCTTTTTGCGCCCGAACGATCTGGTGTGGAACTATGTGGTCGGCAATTACCTGAAAGGCGAAACCCCGCCGCCGTTCGATTTGCTGTACTGGAACAGTGATTCAACCAACTTGCCCGGCCCGTTTTACGCCTGGTATCTGCGCAACACGTATTTTGAAAACAACCTCATCAAACCCGGGAAAATGACGGTGTGTGGGCAAAAAATTGACCTGAAAAAAATTGATATTCCCGCGTACATCTACGGCTCGCGTGAAGACCACATCGTGCCGATTGGCGGCGCGTACGCCACAACCCAACACTTGCCGGGCAAAAAGCGTTTTGTGATGGGTGCGTCTGGTCACATCGCCGGTGTCATCAACCCACCAGCGAAGAAAAAGCGTAGTTACTGGACAAACGACAAACTGCCCGTCAACAAATTCCCCGCAGCGCAGGCCGACTGGCTCAAAACGGCAACCGAGCACCCCGGCAGTTGGTGGACGGACTGGTCTAGCTGGCTCAAAGGTCATGCGGGCAAGCAGATCGCCGCACCCAAGGCCTATGGCAGCCGCACGCACAAGCCAATAGAGGCTGCACCCGGACGCTACGTCAAGGCCAAAGCCTGATGGGCGCTTCTATAAATTCATTTTTCGGGCGAATTGCCGCGTTGCGCGGAGGGTTATTGGGGTCAGATGCCAATTTCATTACGATGCATAGCATTGCATCCGAAGGGCGTGCCAAGGGCACGATGAATTTGGACTCTGACCCCAATAACCCTCCTCCGTCCGCCTTGCACTTCATCCCGAAAATCTGAATTTCTAGAAGTGCCCTACATTTGATTTCACGTTCACTGCAAAATTTTTAAAGAAAGAAAAGCATCATGGAAGACATCGTTATCGTTTCAGCTGGTCGCACAGCAGTCGGCAAGTTTGGTGGCTCTTTGGCCAAAACGCCCGCAACCGAGCTGGGCGCTGCGGTTATCAAGGCCGTGCTGGCGCGTTCAGGCTTATCAAGCGACCAAATCGGCGAAGTCATCATGGGCCAAGTGCTGACGGCTGGCGTAGGCCAAAACCCGGCGCGCCAAACAGTGCTGAAAGCTGGTTTCCCGCAAGGTATTCCGGGCCTGACCATCAACGCGGTTTGCGGATCCGGCCTGAAAGCCGTGATGCTGGCCGCGCAGTCGGTCGCCACCGGCGACAGCGAGATCGTGATTGCAGGCGGGCAAGAAAGCATGAGCCTATCACCCCACGTCCTTAACGGCTCGCGTGACGGCCAGCGCATGGGCGACTGGAAGATGGTTGACAGCATGATTGTTGACGGCCTGTGGGATGTCTACAACCAGTACCACATGGGCATCACGGCTGAAAACGTCGCCAAAAAATACGACATCAAGCGCGAAGCACAGGACGCACTGGCCTTGGCCAGCCAGACCAAGGCGGCTGCCGCGCAGGATGCAGGCAAGTTCAAGGATGAAATCGTGCCGTTTTCCATCGCCCAGAAAAAAGGCGATGCGATTGTGTTTGCGGCGGACGAGTTCATCAACCGCAAGACCAGTGCTGATGTGCTGGCCGGTTTGCGCCCGGCGTTTGACAAAGCCGGTGGCGTTACTGCAGGCAATGCATCGGGCCTGAACGACGGCGCGGCTGCCGTGATGGTAATGACGGCTAAAAAAGCTGCCGCGCTGGGTTTAAAGCCACTGGGCCGTATCGCCAGCTACGCCACCACTGGCGTTGACCCGGCCTATATGGGTATGGGCCCGGTACCGGCATCCACCAAAGCCTTGGCACGCGCAGGCTGGAAGGCGCAGGATCTGGACCTGCTGGAAATCAACGAAGCCTTTGCGGCGCAGGCCTGCGCGGTGAACCAGGAAATGGGCTGGGACACCAGCAAGGTCAACGTCAATGGTGGCGCCATTGCGATTGGTCACCCAATTGGTGCGTCTGGCTGCCGCATTTTGGTCACGCTGCTGCACGAGATGGCGCGCCGCGATGCAAAAAAAGGCATTGCCAGCCTGTGTATTGGTGGCGGCATGGGGGTTGCCCTAACTATCGAACGCTGAATTTCTGGTAAAAATGGACGACATAAACACACCCAAGGAGAACAAATGTCAAAAAAATTAGCGTATGTCACCGGAGGAATGGGCGGTATCGGCACCGCCATTTGCCAGCGGCTAGCCAAGGATGGCTTCACTGTGGTGGCGGGCTGCGGCCCGACACGGGACTTCACCAAGTGGCTTGATGAGCAAAAAGCCCTTGGCCACACCTTCTACGCCTCGGTCGGCGATGTAGGCGACTGGGACTCTACGGTTGAGGCTTTCAACAAGGTCAAGGCCGAGCATGGCCCGGTCAGCGTGCTGGTGAACAACGCCGGCACCACGCGCGACGGCCAGTTCCGCAAGATGAGCAAGGACGACTGGGATGCCGTTATTTCAACCAACCTCAACAGCATGTTCAACGTGACCAAGCAGGTCATTGAAAACATGGTCGAGGCGGGCTTTGGCCGCATCATCAACATCTCGTCGGTCAACGGGCAAAAAGGTCAGTTTGGTCAGGTCAACTATTCCACTGCCAAGGCGGGCCTGCATGGCTTTACCATGGCGCTGGCGCAAGAAGTTGCAGCCAAGGGCGTGACCGTCAATACCGTCAGCCCCGGCTACATTGGCACCGACATGGTCAAGGCCATCCGGCCTGATGTGCTAGAGAAAATCGTCGCTGGCGTGCCCGCCAAACGACTCGGCCAGCCCGAAGAGATTGCCTCCATCATTTCATGGATTGCGTCTGATGAAGGCGGCTACGCAACGGGTGCAGACTTCTCGCTGAATGGTGGCTTGCACATGGGCTGATGCCTTCGGTTGCCGCAATAAAAAACCCGCTCAAGGCGGGTTTTTTATTTGGTTTGCGGCAGTTGCGCAAAACTGGTGTAGTTTGCTTTGGCATCCAGCTGGTCGTCCACGCTTAGTTGCTGCCGATAGCCCAGCAGCAAAAAGATATCGTGCTCTGGCAGGTAAACGTAGTCTGATTTGCGTCCTGCGGTCTGGTTGCTCGATAGGCCGTTGCACGCTATTTTCGGGTAGTTGCCTTGGAAAGCCGCGCCAATCTCTGCGCCTTGCACGCTGCCAGCGCGTTCACAGTGCAGCGTGCGCTTATAAGGTGTCATGCTGCGCAACAAGCCTTGACCATCGGTGTCCGACAGCCTGTCTGTAGTGACATCAAGATGCCAAGCGGCATTGTTTGCAAAATTGTCTAGCATCTTGCCTTGCACTGTGCTTTGCATGCTTTTTGTGGTGTCGTTGTACCAGCCCAAGCGGCCCATGAAGTCGTGCCGGACTGGCGCTACGTCACGATTGCGGATATGCAGCGGGAACAAATTGCGAAACAAAATAAGGCGCTCTTGGTGCACGACGTGTTGCGTTTTAGTGTCGACCCAATCGTCATTGCGCCGAAAAAGCCCGCCGCCCAGCGGCGTTAACGTGGCCCTGATTTCAACGTCAAGCGGGCCTTCAGTAGAGGAGTAAGTTCTGCGCGTGGTGAACTTAAATGACCGACTGACGCTGGCCCCCATCGACTTGTCAAGCGCTGCGGCATTGGCTTGCACCTGCTCAGATAGGTCTGATAAGTCCAGTTCCTGATGCGGCTGCAAGTAGGCATAAACCGCCAAGATCAAAACGACCACCGTTATCGGAGCCCACCAATAGCTCAGTAGCTTTTGCCTTTTGATGGAGGTTGCTGCGTTGGTCATTGATTCATTGTCGGTCATTTTTTTTCATGCTGATAGCGTTCCAGTAACTGCACATTCACATGGCAGCTTGAACGCAAAAGCCCTGGAGCCGGGGAATGATGTCGTTCCAGTAACTGCACATTCACATGGCAGCTTGAACCAGTAGCAACACCGCAATTTGCAGTGCATAGTTCCAGTAACTGCACATTCACATGGCAGCTTGAACAGACCCTCGCTATTGTGAGTTGGCATAAAGGTTCCAGTAACTGCACATTCACATGGCAGCTTGAACCAGAGTCTCCAGCCACTGCCGCCTTGCCTGGTTCAAGCTGCCATGTGAATGTGCAGTTACTGGAACCTTTATGCCAACTCACAATAGCGAGGGTC
>JBKJOH010000015.1:0-26140 GCA_046593295.1 Polaromonas sp.
ACAGCAGACTGATCTTGCACCCGGCTGGGAGCGCGTCACGCTTGAAAAGCTGGCCTTCGCTTCGCTCAACGAGCAAAAAACCACGCGCCGCTGGAGAACATTTGTGCGCCTGTCCTGGCTGGCCTTTTTAATTGTGCTGGTCTGGATGGCCCTGCACCGCAGCACACCCGCTGGCGGCGCGACCGTTGCGCACACTGCGGTAGTTGAAATCAAGGGCGAGATTTCAGCCGGCGCTGATGCCAGCGCAGAATTTATCAACGCTGCGCTAAAGGCTGCGTTTGAAGACGAAGGTGCCAAAGCCGTGGTGCTGCTGATTAATTCCCCAGGCGGCAGCCCGGTACAGGCCGGCATGATGAACGACGAAATCCGCCGCCTCAAAGCCAAGCACAAGAAGCCGGTTTACGCCGTGGTTGAAGAAACCTGCGCCTCTGCGGCTTACTACATTGCCGTGTCGGCAGACAAAATTTTTGTCGACAAGGCCAGCATCGTCGGCAGCATTGGCGTGCTGATGGAGGGCTTTGGTTTTACCGGCCTGATGGACAAGATTGGCATCGAACGCCGGCTGCTGACTGCGGGCGAGAACAAGGGCTTTATGGACCCCTTCAGCGCACAAAGTGAAAAGCAGCGCGCCTTCGCGCAGACCATGCTGAACCAGATTCACCAGCAGTTCATCAGCGTCGTCAAGGCTGGCCGTGGCCCGCGCCTGAAAGAAACGCCAGAGATGTTCAGCGGCCTGTTCTGGACCGGCCAGCAAGCCATTGAACTCGGTCTGGCCGACCAGCTTGGCACACTCGACTACGTGGCCAGGGAGGTCGTCAAGGCCGAAGAAATCATCGACTACACTCGCCGCGACAACGTGGCCGAGCGCCTGGCCAAGAAGTTTGGCGCGGCGATGGGCGAGGGTGCGATGAAAGCTTTTAAGGCGATACCAGCGCTGCGATAGCCTGCAAATAGTTGCTGATTTGGCCAAAATGCCCGCCTGAGCCGGCTTTTTTACGATTTTTGACCGCTAAAAATAACCAGAGGCCAATAGATACGGGCGTTGGAAGCTACTAAAAATATAGCAAAATTTCTATCGCCCAATGCAAAAAACGGTCGGCAGCCCCAGTGCGGCAGTGGATTTTTCTCGCTTCCACTGACTGACCTGCATACTTTTCGACCAGCCTGTATCTAAGCTCAAGCCGCAACTCAGTGCCAGCCGGGTGTTGCCTTGCAGCGCTTGCAGTAGCGCCTGTAGCAGGGCGGCGTTGCGATAAGGTGTTTCGATAAAAATCTGTGTCTGGCCGGTTTTCAGTGCCAGTGATTCAAGCTCCCTGATGCGCTGTGCGCGTTCACCGCCGTCCTGCGGCAGGTAACCGACAAACGCAAAGTTTTGGCCGTTCAGTCCGCTGGCAGCTAGCGCCAGCATCAGCGACATCGGCCCTGTCAGCGGCACGACCTGCATACCGAGGTCATGCGCGGCCCGCACCACTGACGAGCCGGGGTCTGCAATGGCGGGCATACCGGCTTCACTGACCAGGCCCACTTCCTTGGTGAAATTACGCCCTTGCATGGCGGCGATCAGCAGCGGGCGCGCGTCAAAGTTGCCGCTGTGGTCGCCTTTTTTGTGTACCTCGCGTGGCAATTCCTGAATCTGCAGCGACTGCACGGGCTGGCTCAAGGGCTCGATGTCGTTGATGCGCTTGAGGTAGGCGCGTGTGCTTTTGGCGTTTTCGCAAATCCAGCATTGCAGGCGCGCCGCTATCTGTATGGTGGCCAGCGGCATCACGTCTTGCAGCGGGGCCTGGGTGTCGCAACCGAAATCCAGCGGTGCGGGTACGAGGTAGAGCTTGCCCTTAAGTTGGGTATTGGGTTGGGTATTTGCTTGGGTATTTGTCTGGGTACTCATTCAGTAGCCTTCGAAGGTGTGAGCAGGGCAATGCCCGCAGCGCGAATCATGTTGCAGGTGCGTATCAGGGGCAGGCCGACCAGTGCGGTGGGGTCGTCGCTTTCAATCGCTGCCAGCAGCGCAATGCCGAGTCCTTCGCTTTTGGCGCTGCCCACGCAGTCGTAGGGAAGTTCTGCGCGCAGGTAGTTTTCAATCTCGTCATCTGTCAGGTCACGAAAAGTCACTTTGACGGCGGTCAGGCTGCTTTGCTCGAAACCGCTCTCGATGCAGACCACCGCTACCGCTGTCTGAAAAATCACTGTCTGGCCACGCATCTGGCGCAGTTGCGCGACGGCGCGCTCATGCGTGCCGGACTTGCCAAGCGGTTGGCCATGCAGGTCTGCCACCTGGTCCGAGCCTATGACCACGGCATCAGGCGCTGCGTCAGCCACTGCGCGTGCCTTAGCCAAGGCTAGGCGGGCAGCCAGAACGGACGGCTTTTCGCCTGGCAAAGGGGTTTCGTCCACATCGGGGGCCAGTACTTCAAACGGGGTTTGCAAACGCTGCAACAGCTCGCGGCGGTATCGGGATGTCGAGCCCAATATCAGGCGGCGGTTTGGTGGTGAATGGGGGTAAGTCATGCCGTGATTCTCTTACACTGCACGCATGACCATACAGATCCAAGCCAGCCGCCTCAACATGCAGGCATTTGCACAGCAGGGCGAGGCCCTTGTTGAAACCACGCCGCTGCACGATCTGCATCGCCTGACGCAGGAGGCGCATAAGACGCATGAGGTGCATGAGACGCAGCCTGAGTCGGTTGTCAAATGGCGGGCGCTGGGCGAGTTGCGCGAACGTACGGGTGCCGAGGCAGATGTCTGGCTGCGTCTAGAGGCCAACGCCAGTATTGCCCTGACCTGCCAGCGCTGTATGCAGGCGGTCTTGATTCCGCTTGAGGTCGATCAGTGGTACCGCTTTGTGGCCACAGAAGACATCGCCATGGCGCAAGATGATGCCTCGGAAGAGGATTTACTGGTCATGGAGCCGCAGTTTGACTTACTGGCCTTGCTGGAGGACGAGTTGCTGATGGCGCTGCCGCTGGTGCCGATGCATGAGCAGTGTCCTGTGAGTGCTTTACAGGACAGTCCGTCCATCACGGCAAAAGATGAAGAGGAGCCTGCTGAAAAACCAAACCCTTTTGCAGTTTTAGCCCAGTTCAAGAAGAAATAAGGGTTTTTGGGGTCAGAGTCCAAATTCATCGTGCCCTTGGCACGCCCTTCGGGTGGAGTTATTGGGGTCAGACACCAATAACCCTGCCTTGCCCCATCGGTGACTCAAGAGTTTTTTCTGTGAGGCGACTTGTCGGGCTATAATCAAAGGCTTCGCGTACTGTCTGGCAATGTAGCTAGCCCCGGGATTTCATGTGATCCCTGGCTTTCCAAATTTCAGAAGTTGGTGCGCAATTACCAACCCTTACCCCCCTCAGGAGCGGATTATGGCCGTCCAGCAGAACAAAAAATCACCTTCCAAGCGCGGCATGCACCGCTCGCACAATGCACTCAACGTGCCCGGCATCGCAGTGGAGTCCACCACTGGCGAAACCCATCTGCGCCACCACATCAGCCCTACCGGCTTTTACCGTGGCCGCAAGGTACTGAAAACCAAATCAGAAGCGTAATTCCAATCCGCATTAAAAACGATAACTGCGTTGCTTCGCTTTGCCGTGCTACAGCACTGTCAGCAGCTTCGCGCCTTGTTCTCCTTTCTAATGCGAATTGGAATAAATTCGCGCTCAAAATACGGGCCCGCACTTATCCTGCGGGCTTTTTCTTTTGCTACTTGTTTTGGCTTTAAATCTGCCCTTTGTTCAGTTGACCGCGCTGACGGTGCCCCCTTTCCGCTTGCCTGCATGATCCGGATCGCTGTTGATGCCATGGGCGGCGACATTGGCCCCGCCGTCACCATCCCGGCCAGCTTGGCATTTCTGGATGGCCACCAGGATGCCGCGCTGATCGTTGTCGGTCAGCCGCTGGTGCTTGCTGCCCATCCGCAGTACGCCCGGCTGAAGGCCCACGCCCGCTGCCGGATGGTGGAGGCCAGCGAGGTGGTCACCATGGACGACCCGATTGAAATCGCACTGCGTCGCAAGAAAAATTCTTCTATGCGTGTTGCCATCAATCAGGTCAAGGACGGCACAGCCCAGGTTGCGGTGTCTGCCGGCAATACCGGAGCCCTGATGGCGATTGCCCGTTATGTGCTCAAAACCATGGACGGCATCGACAGGCCCGCCATCGCCACCCAATTACCTAATGAACTCGGCGGAGCCACAACCGTGCTCGATCTGGGGGCCAATGTGGACTGCACCGAAGAGCATCTGTTGCAGTTTGCTGTCATGGGTTCTGCTCTAGTGGCCGCGATCACGGGCAATCCCGCTCCCAGTGTTGGCCTGCTTAATATTGGCGAAGAATCGATAAAAGGTAGCGAAATCATTAAAAAAGCTGCTGAATTGCTGCGATCTGCTGCTAATTCTGGTGATCTTAATTTTTACGGCAATGTCGAGGGTAACGATATTTTCAAGGGAACGACAGATATCGTGGTTTGTGATGGGTTTGTCGGCAACGTTGCCCTGAAAGCCAGCGAGGGGTTGGCGAGCATGATAGGTGGTTTCATTAAGGCAGAGTTTTCGCGCAACATCTTCACTAAATTTGCTGCTATTGTTGCTTATCCGGTGCTAACTGCATTTAAAAATCGTGTAGACCATAGGCGCTATAACGGTGCCGCCCTCTTGGGTTTGCAGGGCTTGGTATTCAAGAGCCATGGTTCCGCAGATGCTTTTGCCTTTGAGCGCGCCCTGAATCGGGCTTATGATGCGGCTCGGAACCAACTGCTTGAGAAGGTTCGGGAGCGGATTGCCCGCGCAGCACCATTGCTGGCTACAGCAAAGCCCGCTGACGCAGAAAGCACTTCCTCAATGCGTACTGAGCCAGCAGCTCTGATATCGACTCACTGAAACACCTGATTCCATTTCTAAATCATTCCTATATGTTGTTGCTTCGCCTTGTCGTGCTACAGCACTGCCTGCGGCTTCGCGCCTAATCTAGAAATGATTTAGAAACGGAATGACATACAATTTTCAATCAATGGCCCGATATTCACGCATTACTGGCACTGGCAGTTATCTCCCGCCACGCCGTTTGACCAATGCCGATCTGGCCTTAGAACTGGCAACCAAAGGCGTTGAAACATCTGACGACTGGATTGTGGAGCGCACCGGCATCCACGCCCGCCACTTTGCTGCGCCAGATGTATGCAGCAGCGACCTTGGGGTGGAAGCGGCCAAAAAGGCGCTTGAAGCGGCAGGCTTGCTCCCTGGCGATATTGATCTCATCATTGTTGCGACATCCACACCCGACATGGTGTTTCCGTCTGTGGCCTGCATACTGCAAAACAAGCTTGGCATTGCTGGCTGCGCCG
This sequence comes from Polaromonas sp., assembly GCA_046593295.1. Classification (GTDB taxonomy): domain Bacteria; phylum Pseudomonadota; class Gammaproteobacteria; order Burkholderiales; family Burkholderiaceae_C; genus Polaromonas. Next base: position 5,342 of record JBKJOH010000015.1, read on the forward strand.
CATTTGACGTGCAGGCGGTTTGCAGCGGTTTTGTGTATGCCCTGACGGTTGCCGATGCCATGATCCGCACTGGCTCGGCCAGCAAAGCGCTGGTGATAGGCGCTGAAGTGTTCTCGCGCATTCTTGATTTCTCAGACCGCACAACCTGTGTGCTGTTTGGCGACGGTGCCGGTGCTGTGGTGCTGGAGGCGTCAGACACCGCCGGCATTCTCGCCAGCGACCTTCACGCCGATGGCAAGCATGTCGGCATATTGTGCGTACCCGGTACCGTGTCTGGTGGCAAAATTCTGGGCGATCCGCTGCTCAAGATGGACGGTCAGGCGGTGTTCAAACTGGCCGTTGGCGTTTTAGAGAGCGCAGCGCGCGCAACGCTGGCAAAGGCCAATCTGACGGATGCCGACATCGACTGGCTGATTCCACACCAGGCTAACATCCGCATCATGCAGAGCACTGCCAAAAAGCTAAAGCTGCCACTTGAAAAGCTGATCGTCACCGTCGACCAGCATGGCAACACGTCTGCTGCATCGATTCCGCTGGCGCTTGATGCTTCAGTGCGCAGTGGCAAGATTAAAAAGGGCGACACCCTGATGCTGGAAGGCGTGGGCGGTGGCTTTACGTGGGGCGCGGTGCTTCTCAAGTATTGAGATGCCTGTGCCTGACGCTCAACAGAACGCAGGTGACAGCGTGAATGTCAAGCGTCTCAGGCCGCGCGACTATGTTCTTGCGCTAGGGCTGCTGCTGGCGTTTGCCTTGGCGGGATGGAAAATCTTCACCCGCTTGCCCGCCGCAAATTTTCAGGCCACGCAGCCGCAGCAAACGCCTTCTTCAACTCTTTCTTCTTTAGGCGCTCCCGGAAAAGCTGCAAGTACTTTGTCTGCCGCAGGCCAGCCACAACAGCTTTCGCAGGACGGCCGATTCAGATTCAACGCGCAGTTTGTCTCGGGCGCTCCCGGTCAGGCGGTTCACGCTGCGTCGCTGGTTGAACTGAATGATGGACGTTTGCAGGCAGTTTGGTTTTCCGGTTCGCGCGAAGGTGCGGGTGATGTGACGATTCAAACCGCCGTGATGGATCAGTCCACGCAGCGCTGGGGCGCGGAGAGAACGCTGTTTGACAGGCAGCAGATCGAGCGCGGGCTTTGGCGCTACGTCAAAAAACTTGGCAACCCGGTGATCGCCCGCGCACCCGATGGCTCGCTCATGCTCTGGGTGGTGACGGTTTCGCTGGGTGGCTGGGCTGGCAGCGCCATCACCTGGTCGCGCTCCGTCGACGAAGGTGTCAACTGGAGTGTGCCCAGGCGCCTGGTGACCTCGCCTTTTCTTAATATCAGCACGCTGGTAAAAAGCACGCCGGTGGCCCTGGCTGATGGGCAGATGGCGCTGCCGGTTTATCACGAGTTTGCGGCCAAGTTTGGCGAGATACTGCGCATTGACTCGCATGGACAGGTGGTTGATAAAACCCGTATCCCCGGCAGTCAGACCAGCCTGCAGCCGGTCATGCTTGTGACCGGGCCTGAGCGCGCACAAATCTACATGCGATCCGCAGGCTTGCCGACAGTCAAAACCTCCCGCACCGATGACGCAGGTCAAACATGGTCATCGGCGCAAACCAGTAACTTGCCCAACCCCGACTCAGCCCTTGCCGGGGTGCTTACGGGTGCGGGCGAGCAATGGCTGGCGTTAAACCCCACTCCCGCTGGCCGCGAAACGCTTGCCTTGCTGAAAGCCGATAGCGATGGCCGCTTTGATGGTGCTTCTGCCCTTATTTCTGCTCTTGTGGTGGAGCCATCCATGACAGTCCAAGGCGGGCCTGCCATTGCCGACTACGAGCGCCAGCTCGGCGATGAACTCAAGGCGCAGGGTGCGAACGGCGCTCAGGTTCAAGCCTATGTTGCCAGTGCCAGGCGTCAGCTTTGCGGGCAAGCAAGCTGCGCGCGGGAGTTTTCATACCCGTATCTGCTGCAAAGCCGGGATGGTTATATCCATCTGGTTTACACATGGCACCGCACCCGCATCAAGCATGTGCGGCTTGATCCCATGCAACCTTTGTTGACTGCTACAGCTACTGTAGTGGCCCCGAAAAATGCTCCCCCGGCTAACTGATCTGGTTGCCCTGCTGGGCATCAACCTGGTGTTGTGCGCCATGCTCTTTCGCTTGCTGAGAGCGGCAAGTGGCATCAAGCCGTGGGTCAAGTGGATGACTGCTGGCTGTTTTGTGCTGCTCTGGCTGCCGGTAGGGGCAGCGTATTTACCTATCGTGGCTTATGTGCGCGGCGTGAGTTCGGATTTGAGCCTTACCTTGGTGGCGCTGGCCGGCCTCGGACTATGGCAAGGCCTCTCTGGCCGGACGCTGGTTGGCAACCGCGACAAAACACCGCTGTTTGCGGTGGTCTTGGCTGCCGGAGTTTTTCTTTATCCCACGGCTTTGGGCTGGGGTGACTGGGATGCCTATAGGCTGGGTTGGGGCAGCTACGGCATGTTGCTCAGTCTGCTTGCACTGGTGTTTGCTTTTTGGTATCAAGGTTTGCGTTTGCTGCCGCTGCTGGTCGCGCTGGCCTTGCTGGGCTGGGTAGCGGGCATCATGGAGTCGGGCAATTTATGGGACTACCTCATAGACCCGTGGCTGGTGATGTTTGCCTTCTTAGAGTATCCCGTGAAAAAGTTTTTAAAAATAGTTGCTAGAGGAGAAGTTGTTTGAAACCATTTGCTTTTGTTTTTCCCGGTCAAGGCTCGCAAGCCGTCGGTATGCTCGATGCGTGGGGCGATCATCCTGTGGTTGCGCAAACCCTGGCTGAAGCTTCCGACGCGCTGGGCCTGGATGTGGCGCTGTTGATAAAGGAAGGCCCGAAAGAGGCCCTCGCATTGACCACCAACACCCAGCCCGTGATGCTGGTTGCTGGTGTGGCGGCCTACCGGGCGTGGATGGCTGAGACCGGTGCGCTGCCTGCTGCTGTTACCGGGCATTCGCTGGGCGAGTATTCCGCGTTGGTGGCATCAAGCGCTTTGACGCTCGCGCAGGCCGCACCGCTGGTGCGCTTTCGTGCGCAGGCCATGCAGGATGCCGTGCCTGTAGGTAGGGGTGCCATGGCGGCCATTCTTGGCATGGATGCCGCCAAAGTCATTGAAGGTTGTGCCGAGGCGCTGCGCAGCTTTGGCGCTGGCACCCAGGAGGTTGTCGAGGCGGTCAACTTCAACGACCCTTTGCAGACAGTTATCGCCGGCAGCAAGGCCGCCGTGGACAAAGCTTGTGAAGTCCTCAAGGCCAACGGTGCCAAGCGCGCCTTGCCGTTGTCGGTTTCTGCGCCTTTCCATTCCAGCCTGATGAAACCAGCGGCTGAAAAACTGAAAGAAAAGCTCTCTGGCATCCAGTTTTCTACACCGCAAATCCCTGTCATCAACAATATTGACGTGGCGATTGAGCTTGACCCGGAGCGTATTCGCGCCGCGCTGTACCGTCAGGCATTCGGCCCTGTGCGTTGGGTCGAATGTATTCAGGCCATCAAGGCCCAGGGGCTTGTAAACATTGTTGAATGTGGCCCGGGTAAAGTGCTGGCAGGACTGGTCAAAAGAATTGATCCTGAGTTGACCGGTGCGCCCCTGTTTGATCCGGCATCAATGGCCGCAGTGAAGGAGTTCTTAGCATGAGTGAAGTGAAGTTTGAAGGACAGGTTGCACTGGTTACCGGTGCATCGCGCGGCATAGGCGCAGCCATTGCGCTGGAGTTGGCCCAAAAGGGTTTAAAGGTCATTGGCACGGCCACCAGTGATGAAGGCGCAGCCAAAATCAGCCAGGTGCTGGCGGCGTTTCCAGGTTGCGCTGGTGCAAATCTGAATGTGAACGATGCTGCCGCTGCCGAACTGCTGATCGACAGCGTTGTCAAGGAACATGGCGGTTTGCAGGTGCTGGTCAACAACGCTGGCATTACCCGCGACATGCTGGCCATGCGCCTGAAAGACGACGACTGGGATGCGGTGATTGAAACCAACCTCAAAGCGGTGTTTCGCATGAGTCGCGCTGTGATGCGCACCATGATGAAGCAGCGTTATGGCCGCATCATCAGCATCACTTCGGTGGTCGGTGCTGCAGGTAATGCCGGGCAGTCGAATTACGCTGCGGCCAAGGCTGGCGTGGCAGGCATGACGCGCGCACTGGCGCGTGAATTGGGTTCGCGCAACATCACGGTCAACTGCATCGCACCGGGTTTTATCGAAACCGACATGACGGCCAAGCTGCCGCAGGAGCAGCAAAAGATTCTTCTTGGACAGATTCCGCTGGGCCACCTCGGCAAGCCGCAGGACATAGCGTATGCCGTAGCGTTTGTGGCTAGCCCGCAGGCGTCTTACATCACGGGTCAGGAAATCCACGTCAACGGCGGCATGTACATGTAGTTGTGAGCCAATGGATACGGGCGTGACAAACTATTTTATTTGTATCCGCTCAATCTAATTGGAGTTTGACCCCGATTCTTCAAGCGCTTGCCTGCGCCCAACTCCCTCTCCCCCTAGGAGAGGGCTGGGGTGAGGGCTGACCCCGACCCCGGACTGTGAACTATTTTCCAATTCGGCCCGCAATTCCAGGTGGTTGTGGAGTTTTTGGGGTCAGAGCCCAAATTCGCCGAGCCTACGGCTCGCCCGGAGGGCGCGGTGCGATGCACCGCAGCGAAATTGGTGTCTGACCCCAATAACTCCTTTGATTGCATAGCAAAAGTTACGTACCCAGTGGCAGATAAAGAGTCATGGGGTGGTCACGGCAGGCCACGAATCCGTAGTGCTCGTAGAAGTTCTTTGCTTCATCTCCCTTTGCATCAACCACCAGCGCATAGGCAGCAACCTGTTTGCGCGCCTCCAGACACCGCTCAATCGCACAACCGACCAAAAGCCGTCCCAGGCCACGCCCCCGGTGTTCTTCATGCGCCGCCAGTCGTCCCATGCGGAAGCAGGGGACGGGGTAGCGCGGCAATTTTTGTTGGGTGCGCGGGTCAAACTGCGCGGCGTCAATCTGAGCCGCACTCAAACTGTAGTAGCCCAGTATGGTGCTGGGCGCATCGGTATCGACCAAAACCCGAACGACCGCGACACCTTTTTTGCTCTGCTGGGCGGCAAAGCGCTGGAGGTAAACATCGAGCTCGCCCACACCCGAGGAGAACGCCTGGCGATCATGTCGGGCGGGATCGAGAAACTGCTCCTCAAACACGTTTGATTTTGCGCGCGGCGCTCATCGCTTTTTGGAGTGCTGCGTTGGGCTGGAACGCTCCATTGAGTGCCTGGGTAAACGCATCAAAATCCCGTGTGGTCATCGTGATGCGGGATTCCCGGTCCAGCAGCTCGCGGGCCTTCTCTTTGGCCGCTGTGCGCACGAACGCCGCCATCGTGGTGCCCATGAGGGCAGCCGCACGCGAGACCACATCCTTGTCGGATGCGTCCATCGTCAAATCAAAGCGGGCAACAGCGGTCATAACCATCTCCTTTGGACACGGCGAATCGCCGCATACGGTATTTTACCGTATTGATGCTGATCGCGCATGCGAGCCACTCAGCCGCATTGAGACCTCAGCCGCCCCCATTTGGGGTTCCAAGCCCAAACCGGCGGAATTTATCCAATAATTCGAGTCTGACCGTTCGCAGTAACAGCAGTAAATCTAGCGGGTTAAAGTCCCGTCCGGGGAGTTGTCCATACACCCCGGTAGCATGAGGAAGCGGCGGTGGAGTAATCCACTGTCGTGAGTTTCCAAACAGCAAGAGTGCAGGCCGTAACGCAAGTGAACCTACATGTAGCCTCGTAAACGAAGTTACGAGCCGACCCTGTGGTCAGAAGGGGAAGGTCGTTGGACGGATGCCTGAATAACGGAAGTGGCACTCGTTTTCTCTCGGGGTAGCAGGGTCGGCATGTACTCGAAGATTTATTGCCCAGCGCTGGAGACCCGCTGCGGTGGTGGGGAGACCATCGACTGCTGCGTATAGCCTTGGCACGACGCGATCCAGCAATATCCATTTGATGCCAGATATGAAAGATGGCGACGTTGTTTTTAGACCCGGTTCCCTTATCCGTTCTTGCCCATGACATCGCGCCAGCTCCCAACAATGCCCCAGTTGCCGTGTGTGCGCATGTAAGCAACGGCGAGTGCTACTTTTTCAATCCGGTATCCGCCTAACTGCACGTCTGGTGTGCCAACGGTTGCAGGCAAGGCTTCATCCCAACCGTCAAAGTTGGGCCACGGCATCATCACGTGAAACCCATCCACATGTTCGGTTCTGACCCATTTACTGCCGTCATTGAGCGTGAAATAGGCGATGGAAGACAGGGGCTTGGACCAAGGCCAGGGCGTGTCAGACTTGTTCCATCCATGCGGCAATCCGGGTGTCTGGCAGACTACGGCCGCTCGCATTTCAAATGCACTTCTCAGCGCTTTCAATTTATCCAGATTTTGCTGATCGGCTTCTTTGCGACTTTTCTCAATCTCTTCACGCTCCCGCTCAAACCTGGCGATCAGTTCTGCGGTGTTTTGGATGAGTAATTCGCGTTCTTCAACGGTGAGTGTGCGCCCGACCCCGCCACCATAGGTGGCATTACCCAGCGCCAATGCTGTTCCAAAGCGCTTTCCAAAGCATGTTGACCCAAGCACCAACAATTTGCCCGCGTCCTGCACAACATGAATGCGCCGATAGACCGAATGGCCGCATCCGGGTTGCTGGCATTGGACTCTTGCGTCTTGGTCAACGCCAACGATTGCGATTAATCTTGCGCGCTCACTCATCATTTATTTCCCGGAAAATCGACAAACCATTGTTACAGCATTATTTTCGTAGTTTGATAGTAAGCGGCTGGGCGTGGCATATTGATATGACTTGGCGGTTTGCCGACCATCGCTGTCATGGTGAACTTTGGAAGTCAAGGGTCAATGCTGTTCCCGAAAAGCTGAATTTCTAGAAGTGCCTTCTAACGCGCTAAAATCACAGATTAATTCACAACCCTTAGAGGGAACTATGAGCGATATCGAAGCACGTGTTAAGAAAATTATTGCCGAGCAACTCGGCGTGGAAGAAGGTCAAGTCACCAGCGAGAAAGCCTTTGTGGCCGACCTGGGTGCTGACTCGCTTGACACCGTAGAGCTGGTCATGGCTCTCGAAGACGAGTTTGGCATCGAGATTCCGGACGAAGATGCCGAGAAAATCACCACCGTCCAGAACGCGATTGACTACGCCAACACCCATCAAAAGGTCTGATTCCCTGGGCGTCATGCCCATGGAATTGCCGTCATCAAACCTGAAAAGCCATTCACGGCCCTTTCAGGTTTTTTTTCTAGGATTGCTGAATGAGTCGTCGTCGTGTCGTCGTGACAGGTTTGGGGTGCGTCAGTCCGGTGGGTAACACCGTGGCTGAATCCTGGGTCAACCTACTGGCCGGGAAACCCGGCATTGATCTGATCACGCAATTTGATGCCAGTAATTGGGCCTGCAAGTTTGCCGGTGAGGTCAAGGGCTTCAATATCACCGACTACATCCCCGAAAAAGAAGCCCGGCACATGGACCGCTTCATCCACCTCGGGCTGGCTGCGGCCTGCCAGGCGGTGGTGGACAGCGGCCTGCCTACCGGGGATGCGCTGGGTGACGAGCTGGCTACCCGTATCGGCTGCAACATTGGTTCGGGCATTGGTGGCTTGCCGATGATCGAAAACACGCACTCCGAACTGGTCAATCGTGGCCCGCGCCGGATTTCGCCATTTTTTGTACCTGCCTCCATCATCAACATGATTTCGGGGCATGTGTCCATCAAGTTCGGTTTCAAAGGTCCCAACATTGCAGTCGTCACGGCATGTACGACCGGCTTGCATGCGATTGGCCTGTCGGCCCGCATGATCGAATATGGCGATTGCGACGTGATGGTGGCTGGCGGGTCAGAATCCTGCGTTTCGCCTTTGGGTGTAGGCGGCTTTGCGGCGGCCCGTGCCCTTTCGACCCGTAATGAAGACCCCAAAACCGCCTCACGCCCCTGGGATAAAGACCGCGATGGTTTTGTGCTGGGCGAAGGTGGTGGCGTTGTCGTGCTGGAAGAGTACCAACACGCCAAGGCACGCGGCGCAAAAATTTATGCTGAAGTCGTCGGTTTTGGCATGAGTGCTGACGCTTATCACATGACAGCGCCTGACATTGACGGCCCGCGCCGCTCCATGATCATGGCCCTGAAAAATGCAGGTGTCAATGCCGATCAGGTCGGCTATCTGAACGCCCATGGTACGTCGACCCCGCTCGGTGACCTGAACGAAACCAATGCCATCAAGGCCACATTTGGCGACCACGCCAAAAGCCTGGTGGTCAGTTCCACAAAGTCCATGACAGGTCACCTGCTGGGCGGCGCGGGGGGCATTGAGTCCGTCTTCACGGTGCTGGCCTTGCACCACCAGAAAATCCCGCCAACTATCAATATTTTCAACCAGGATCCCGAGTGTGATCTCGACTATTGCGCCAACACCGCACGAGATGCAAGCCTTAAATTCGCGGTGAAAAACAATTTTGGATTCGGTGGTACCAACGGCACCCTGGTGTTCAAACGCGCTTGACCACACATAACGCCCCACCGGTTGTCTACCCGCTTGGGCGTTCAAGTTTTCAGGGCTGCTTGCTGGCGGGCCTGTGGTTCATCGGGTTGCTGGTGTTGCTGCTCTGGTATGACCGGGCGCGGCAGGTGGACTGGCGCATCTACTCAGGCGCTGCTGCCCTTGGCGTAGTCGGTGCGGCTGCAACCATCGGCTGGATGAACTCTCCCGTCGGGCAGATCGCCTGGGACGGGCAATTCTGGCGCTGGGAAAGTCCGGGCTACCAGACGGGCGTTGCACAGCAGCAGCTTTCAGTGAGTGCCGATTTCCAGCATTTTTTGCTGCTCAGGATTGAAAACCAGGCACATGCGAGTTTGTGGCTATGGGTCGAGCGCAAGGCTTTTCCAGCGCGCTGGCTGGACTTGCGGCGCGCCGTGTACTCCCCAAAGCGTTTACCTGGCCTGGCTGGCTTGGCGGGGGGCCCCGGGGTGGCTGGGGTTGCGCAGTCTCCGCAGGCTGTGGCTGCATCAGGCCCGGCTCACACGGCTGATCTTTTCGGCACCAAACCATGACCACTGACGTGCCCGTGCCGCAAGTGGAAAAAGCCAATGACAGCGATGCCATGCTGGTCGAGCGTACGGTGGCGGGCGACCAGAAGGCATTTGAGCTGCTGGTCATCAAATACCAGCGCCGCATCCAGCGCCTGATAGGACGCATGGTTCGGGACGTGGATCTGGTTGAAGACATTGCGCAGGAAACCTTTATCCGGGCTTACCGGGCGCTGGGGCAGTTTCGCGGCGAGGCCCAGTTTTATACATGGCTCTACCGTATTGCAGTGAATACGGCCAAAAAGGCCTTGATGGATATCAAGCGCGACCCGACCATTTCGGAAAATTCCTTCAAATCCGGTCAAAGCGATGAAAGCGATGAAACTTCCCCGCTGGAAAACGAACTAACCAGCTCGGAAACGCCGGAGGCCGTGCTGGCCAGCAAGGAAATAGCAGCCATCATCAACGCTGCCATGGAGGCCTTGCCCGAGGAACTTAGGCAGGCGATTACCCTGCGCGAAATTGAGGGGCTGAGTTACGAAGAGATATCAGAAGTCATGAATTGCCCCATAGGCACGGTACGCTCCCGTATCTTCCGGGCGCGTGAAGCCATCTCGGGCAAGGTCAAGCCGCTGCTTGAGAACCAGTCAGGAAAGCGCTGGTGAGGCAACAGCACGAAGAAACAAACAGACATGAGCAATTTACCCAACACCCCTACCGAGCTGCTGACCCGCGAGATACTGTCCGCACTGGCTGATGGCGAACTGACTGGTACAGAATTCGCCGTCGCACTTGAGGCCTGCCAGCGTGATGGTGATGCAGCATTTGCCAGTTGGAGTTCCTATCATCTGATCGGCGACGTGCTGCGCTCCCCTGTGAGTGGTTTGCGCGCAGCTGATGCGCAATTTCTTGCACGCTTTAACCAGCGTCTTAACCAACCCATTAACCAACCCCTTGGAGGCCAGGCGCATGACCAGGGTGCCAAGGCTTATTCCGTTGGCCGTGAGCCTGCTGCACAAGATATTCAACCGGCCATGGTGTCAGGCCCGGATCGCCGCACCGCTTCAAATGATGGCAGTTTTCGCTGGAAACTTGTGGCAGGTTTTGCCTCGTTGGCCGCTTTTGCGTCCGTAGCCTGGAACATTTCGGGCCTATCGTCACCCGCCAGTACAGCGCAACTTGCCCAGGCCCAGGTGCCGCTCCAGCAGGTGCTTGTGGCATCGCCCCAAGGGCCGGTGTTGCGCGATGCCCGTCTTGAGGAACTGCTGGCCGCGCACCGGCAGCTTGGTGGCAGATACGCCCTCCAGGAGCCATCGGGCTTTTTGCGCAACGCCACTTTTGAAGCCTCAAGGGATGGCGGGCGCTGATGCCTTTTTGAGTCCTGAAAATATTCAAAATACCATGAATTCAAAGTCTTTTTGCCTTGCAGCCCTTTGTTTATTGGCGCAACCAGCTATGAATTTTGTAGCGGCTGAGGTTCTTCCCGTGGGGGCAACTGCGACTGCGTCAGCGGCTTCAGCGCTGGAAGCCAAAAGCATCAATGAATGGCTGATGCGTATGCAGGAGGCCTCCCGAAAGCGGGCCTACATCGGTACCTACGTCGTCACATCTGGCGGCAACATGTCCAGCGCCAAGATCTGGCATGTCTGTGACGGTGACCAGCAAATGGAGCGTGTTGAGACGCTGACAGGCGCGCCGCGCTCCATATTCCGGCATAACGACCGTGTCGTCACGTTCATGCCTGATCACAAAGTCGTGCGAAGTGAAAAACGCGAGTCTCTGGGCATGTTCCCGGATTTGTTCCAGTCCACTGACGGACGGATTGCCGACTATTACAAGGTCAAGCCCGAAGGTGTTGACCGGGTTGCGGGTGTAGAGGCCAATGTGGTTGTGCTGGCCCCTAAAGATGCCATGCGCTTTGGCTACCGCGTCTGGACCGAGCAGAAGAAGGGTCTGGTGATGAAGCTGCAGACGCTTGACACGGATGGCAAGGTGCTGGAGCAGGCTGCGTTTTCCGAACTGCAACTCGATGCGCCGGTCAAGATGGACAAACTCCTGCAGATGATGGGCAAGACAGACGGCTACAAGCTGGAGCAGCAGCCCGTACTTGTCAAGACCACGGCCAGCGCTGAGGGCTGGGTATTGAAAGCCCCGGTGGCGGGGTTCAAACCCATGAGCTGCTACAAGCGCCCGAAAGCGTCCAGCGGATTTGCCGCGCAGGACGAGCCGCTACAGTGGATTTTTTCCGATGGACTGGCTTCGGTTTCGATTTTTGTGGAACCGTTTGATCGCCAGCGCCATGACAGAGAATCCAGTATGTCCATGGGCGCTACCCAGACGATGAGCCGGCAACTGGGAGCCTATTGGCTGACCGTCGTGGGCGAAGTACCGATGACAACCTTGCAACTTTTTGCCAGTGGCCTTGAGCGAAAAAAATGAGCTATTGCCTGACCATTCAACCTGACTTTTAACGCCTGATGACCAACATTTACAACGAGGCTGATGATGCTTGAATTGAACCTGAAACCGCTACGTTCCTCATTTGGCTCCTGTCTTGCTGCGGGACTGATTGCGGTGGTATCTAGCACCGCCCTGATACCGATGCAGCCTGTGTGGGCGCAAAACCGCACGCTGCCTGACTTCACCGATCTGGTCGAGCAAGTCGGGCCGTCGGTCGTCAACATCCGAACGTCTGAGAAAGTCAAGGCTGCGGCTGCCGGCGGTGTTGACGAACAGATGCTGGAGTTTTTTCGCCGCTTTGGCATTCCAGTGCCGCCTAGCTTACCGCGCTTGCCCAGGCCAGAGCGCAGCCAGCCTCAGCCCGATGAAGACCAGTCACGCGGTGTGGGCTCCGGCTTCATCCTGACCAGCGATGGTTTTGTGATGACCAACGCCCATGTGGTGGAGGGTGCTGATGAAGTTATCGTCACCCTGACTGACAAGCGCGAGTTCAAGGCTAGACTCATTGGCACTGACAAGCGCAGCGATGTGGCGGTAGTCAAAATCGAGGCCACCGGTTTGCCCGCCGTCAAAATTGGCGACACCAACCGCTTGAGAGTCGGCGAGTGGGTGATGGCCATCGGCTCCCCGTTTGGACTGGAGAACAGCGTGACGGCCGGTATTGTGAGTGCCAAGCAGCGCGACACGGGCGACTACCTGCCATTCATCCAGACCGACGTGGCCATCAACCCGGGCAACTCCGGCGGCCCCCTCATCAACATGCGTGGTGAAGTGGTCGGCATCAATAGCCAGATCTATTCGCGCTCAGGCGGCTACCAAGGGATTTCATTTGCCATCCCGATTGACGAGGCCACGCGCGTGTCTGACCAACTGCGCAGCAGTGGCCGGGTAACGCGCGGGCGGATCGGCGTACAGATTGACCAGGTCAGCAAAGAAATTGCTGAATCCATAGGGCTTGGCAAACCCCAGGGCGCGCTGGTCAGGGGCGTGGAAAGTGGCGCACCTGCCGACAAAGCCGGCATTGAAGCAGGCGACATCATCACAAAGTTCGATGGCAAGCAGATTGAAAAATCCAGCGACCTTCCGCGCCTAGTGGGTAACGTCAAGCCCGGTACCAAATCCGTGGTGACGGTGTTCAGGCGCGGCGCGCTCAAGGATTTCCACGTTGTTATTGCCGAAGTGGAAGCTGAAAAACCCATCCGCAAAACATCTGCACCAGAGCCAAAACCGCCCGTAGCTGGCCCGGCTCAAGTGCTCGGTCTGGTAGTGAGCGAGTTGCCTGACGCGCAGAAAAAAGAACTCAAGCTCAAAGGCGGTGTCAAGGTTGACACTGCAGACGGTGCGGCGGGCAGGGCGGGCTTGCGCGAAGGTGATGTGATTGTGGCGGTGGCCAACGCTGAAGTGACAAGCGTCAAGGAGTTTGAGGCAGCGCTGGCAAAGGCAGACAAATCAAAATCCGTCAATGTCTTGTTCCGGCGCGGTGAGTGGGCGCAGTACGCGCTGATTCGGCCTGTCCGCTGAAGGGGGTTATTGGGGTCTGACCCCAAAAACTCACATAAAGACCCCCATACCTTGTCAGGGATGGGGGCTTTAATTGGTGTCAATCGACTTTTTACGCGCTTTAAAAATATATCTTTTATTTTTATTCGTCTCAAATTGTTAGTGAGTACTGACAAATAAAATCGGACAACTGTCAATTTGGTTAGAATAAGGGCGACTTTCCGTCATGTTTGGATATATCAACATCGCGATAATTCCCAAATAGACGCTAAATCAGCTTATTCAGCGCTGATCCACAGATCGCGCACAAGTTGTCCAGAGTTCATCAGTAAGAATTGTTAACAAGCTGTGTATAAGTTTCATGTTGCTAGCCTGCAACGACAAAAATATGGACATTTTGGGACTGTTGGAACTCGGCTTTTTGCCTACAATGAAGTTCCAACCTTCGCAGTTGCCATAGATTGTTGGTTCAGGGCGCGTCGCAATCGACGCGCCCTTTTTTATGGTCTGTCGCGAATGGCAAGTTGTTCCTTCGTAATACAAACAAGCACTTAGGCGTTCTCGTTGATGAATCACATCAGAAATTTTTCCATCATTGCGCATATTGATCACGGCAAATCCACGCTCGCAGATCGCATCATCCAGCGCTGCGGTGGTTTGCAGGATCGCGAAATGAGCGCGCAGATTCTCGACTCGATGGATATCGAAAAGGAGCGTGGGATAACCATCAAGGCGCAGACTGCTGCACTCCAATACAAAGCGCTCGATGGTCAGATTTACAACCTCAATTTGATCGACACACCAGGCCATGTCGACTTCTCGTATGAAGTCAGCCGGTCGCTGTCGGCATGCGAGGGCGCATTGCTGGTGGTAGATGCAAGCCAGGGCGTTGAAGCGCAGACAGTCGCCAACTGCTACACCGCACTCGAGCTTGGTGTGACGGTCGTGCCGGTGCTCAACAAGATGGATTTGCCGAATGCAGATCCCGACAACGCGAAGCAGGAAATCGAAGACGTGATCGGCATCGACGCGACCGATGCTATTCCCTGCAGCGCCAAAACCGGCATGGGCATCGACGAGATTCTGGAAGCCGTCATAGCACGTATTCCGCCGCCCAAAGGTAATCCGAACGGCGCACTGCGCGCCATGATTATCGACAGCTGGTACGACGCTTACGTGGGCGTGGTCATGCTGGTGCGCGTGGTGGATGGCCGACTTGCCAAAGGCGACCGTATCAAGCTTATGGCCAGCGAAGCGATGTACAACGCCGAGCAACTGGGTGTCTTCACACCGAACAATGAGCCGCGCCCTGCGCTGGAAGCCGGTGAAGTCGGTTTTGTCATTGCAGGCATCAAGGAGTTGCAGGCAGCGCGCGTCGGCGACACCATCACCCTCATCAAGCCCGGCAGTGGCGGTGCAGCTTTCACCGCGACACAAGCCTTGCCCGGCTTCAAGGAAATCCAGCCAGCAGTGTTTGCCGGCTTGTACCCGTCAGAAGCCAGCGAGTACGAGTCTCTGCGCGATGCGCTGGAAAAACTCAAGCTCAACGATGCCTCCCTGCACTACGAACCCGAGGTCAGCGAAGCGCTTGGCTTTGGGTTCAGATGCGGCTTCCTCGGCCTGCTGCATATGGAGATCGTGCAGGAGCGGCTGGAGCGCGAGTTTGACCAAGACCTCATTACCACAGCGCCCAGTGTGGTCTACGAAGTCCTCAAGGCTGATGGTGAAGTCATCAAGGTTGAAAATCCGTCGAAAATTCCAGACGCAGGTCGCGTCAACGAAATCCGCGAACCCATCGTCACCGTTCACCTCTACATGCCGCAAGAGTATGTAGGCGCGGTGATGACATTGGCCAACCAGAAGCGTGGCGTGCAACTGAACATGGCCTATCACGGCAAGCAGGTCATGCTGACGTACGAGATGCCGCTTGGCGAGATCGTGCTCGACTTTTTTGACAAGCTCAAATCGGTGTCGCGCGGCTATGCCTCCATGGACTACACCTTCAAGGAGTTCCGTGCCTCCGATGTGGTGAAAGTCGATATTTTGCTCAACGGCGAAAAGGTCGATGCGCTGTCCATCATCGTCCACCGCAGCCAGTCGGCTTACCGGGGCCGGGCGGTGGTGGCCAAGATGCGCGAGATCATTTCACGCCAGCAATTCGACGTCGCCATCCAGGCCGCCATCGGGGCCAATATCATTGCGCGTGAGACAATCAAGGCTCTGCGCAAGAACGTGATTGCCAAGTGCTACGGCGGCGATATTTCACGCAAACGCAAGCTGCTTGAAAAGCAAAAAGCGGGTAAAAAACGCATGAAACAAATCGGTGCAGTAGAGGTACCCCAAGAGGCTTTCCTAGCCATACTTCAAGTGGAAGACTAATGCCCCAAACGCCCCTAATGCCTCAAACGATATCCCGATTTATGAGCTCCATCACCGCCGTATTGCTGGCCGTGTTCGTCGGTTACGGCGCGGCCTGGTATTTCGGCATGGTGGACGGCAACTTTTCGCTGCTGCTGTTTCTGGCAACCGTGGTCACCGGCATCTACTGGGTAGCAGAGCGGTTTTACTTTCTGCCGCAGCGCCATCAGGCCGTTGCCAGGTTAGAGGAAAGCGCGGCACAACGCCAGGCCGAGCTTGCCAGGTTAGGCATCAGCAAAGTAGATGACAACACCCACCAGGCCAGAGACCGGCTCATCATGCAGCCCTGGTGGCTGGACTGGACGGCAGGCTTGTTCCCGGTGATTGTGGTGGTGTTTTTGCTGCGATCTTTTTTGTTTGAACCCTTCAAGATCCCGTCAGGCTCCATGATCCCGACCTTGCTGATAAACGATTTGATACTGGTCAACAAATTCCATTACGGCGTGCGCCTGCCCGTCATCAACCTCAAGGTGCTTGACAACAACAGCCCGCAGCGCGGCGATGTCATGGTGTTTCGTTACCCGCCCAAGCCCAGCCTTGACTACATCAAGCGCGTGGTGGGTGTACCCGGCGACGAGGTGGCCTACCTGAACAAAAAACTGACGATCAATGGCAAGCTACTCAATAAAAGCCCGCTGCCTGATTTTTTCGATGAGGACTCGATGCGTTACGCCAAGCAGTTCGAAGAAGTCACAAGCGCAGGCAAACGCTACCGCCTGCTGAATGACGACGACCGGCCTGCCTTCATTCCTGGTACCGATGACTTTCCCAACAAGCAAAATTGCCGTTACAGTAGCGAGGGCGTGGTGTGCAAGGTGCCTGAGGGCCAGTACTTCATGATGGGTGACAACCGCGACAATTCACTCGACTCGCGCTACTGGGGTTTTGTGTCGGAAAAAAACATTGTCGGCAAAGCCTTTTTTGTATGGATGAATTTCGGTAATCTCAAGCGCATTGGTTCTTTTGATTGATGTCACTTGACCTCGTACACCTCGTACAGCGGGCTTTAGCAAGAGAAACGCATGAAAACTAGACAACTTGGCATTTCATTTATCGGTATGTTGTTCGTTGTCGGTGTGCTCGCTTTCGTGGGCGTTATCGGAGCCCAGGCAGTACCCAGCGCGATTGAGTTCCAGGCCATCACCAAGGCCGCCACAAAAGCCAAAGAAGGCGGTACCGTGGCGGAGGTACGCTCCATCTTTGACAAGGCTGCGCAAATTGACGATATCAAGACCATCACAGGCAAGGACCTTGAGGTCACAAAAGAGGGCGACAAGACCGTTGTTGCCTTTGCCTATAGCAAGGAAATTCACATTGGCGGACCCGCCTATCTGCTGCTCAAGTACACGGGTCGTTCTAAGTAAGTGCGTAAGTGCGAACGAGTAGCGCGTTAAGCCCCAACCTGCAGGCGTTGCAGCAACGACTGCAGCACGAGTTTTCCAGCCCCAAGCTGCTGGTGCAGGCGCTGACACACCGCAGCTTTTCATCTGACCATAACGAGCGCATAGAGTTTTTGGGCGACTCGGTTCTTAACCTGGCAGTTGCCGGCCTGCTTTACGAACAACTGGGCGAACTGCCCGAGGGTGATTTGTCCCGCGTGCGCGCCAACCTCGTCAAGCAGGACACGCTGCATAAAGTCGCGCTGACGCTGGGTCTGCCAGACTTGTTGCGGCTGGGTGAAGGCGAAGCCAAGTCCGGCGGGCAAAAGCGGCCATCCATCTTGGCCGATGCGCTTGAGGCCGTGATTGGTGCGGTCTTTCTGGATGCCGGATTCGATACGGCTGCGGCGCTGGTTCGCCGCCTGTTCAAGGATGTTGAAATCAATGCCCAGATGCAGGCGATTGGCAAAGATCCCAAAACCGAGTTGCAGGAATGGCTGCAAGGTCGGAAAATGAACCTGCCCATTTACAGGGTAGTGGGCACTCAGGGCGCGGCGCATAAACAGACTTTTGATGTCGAATGTGAAATTACCGAGTACCGCCGTGCGGAGCGCGGCATGGGTGGTTCGCGCCGTGCAGGCGAGCAGGCCGCCGCAACGGCAATGCTGGCTTTTATCAAAACACTATGACCGACAAAAAATTAACACCTGACGAGGTAGCCGCACAGGCTCAAGCCCAAGCCGTTGAGGCCATGATGGCCAAGGCTTTTTCAAAGCGAACCAGTACTGAGTCAACGCAGCAGTCAGAAAACACACATCCCCAGGGCACCCAACGCTGTGGCCTGATTGCCATTGTCGGCAAGCCCAACGTCGGCAAATCGACCCTGATCAACGCATTGGTCGGCCAGAAGGTCAGTATCACGTCGCGCAAGGCGCAAACTACGCGCCACCGCATCACCGGTATGCGCACCCGGGCTGCGACGCAGTTTGTGTTTGTCGATACGCCCGGTTTTCAAACCCGCCACGGCAATGCACTGAATCGCTCCCTGAATAAAACAGTGGTCGGCGCAGTCAGTGATGTGGACTTGATTGTGTTTGTGGTTGAGGCAGGGCAGTTCAATCAGGCTGATGCCAAGGTGTTGTCCCTGCTGCCTGAAAAAACGCCCGCCATATTGCTGGCCAACAAGTTCGATTTGATTCACCGCAGGGCTGATATTGCGCCCTGGCTGCAAGAGATGCAGCAGCGCCACAGCTTTGCAGAATTTGTGCCCATGTCAGCCAACAACGCCAAAGATGTTGAGCGTCTGTTCGGTATCTGTGAAAAATACCTGCCATGCCAGCCCTGGATGTACGGCGCAGATGAGATGACTGACCGCAGCGACCGCTTTATGGCCGCCGAGATCATTCGCGAAAAGCTGTTTCGCCTGACGGGCGACGAGCTGCCCTACACCTCAACCGTCATCATCGACAAATACGAAGAGGAAGGTAATTTGCGCAAGGTAGCGGCCACCATCGTCGTCGAGCGCGACGGCCACAAGGGCATGATTATTGGTGAGAAGGGTGAAAAACTAAAACGCATAGGCACTGAGGCGCGGCATGAGCTTGAAGCGCTCACGGGCGCTAAAGTGTTTTTGGAAATCTGGGTGAAAGTCCGCTCCGGCTGGGCCGACGATGAAGCGCGTGTCAAAACCTTCGGCTACGAGTAACTGATTGACGGGCTAAGCTGCTGTGCCGCTGAAACGCATTTTCGATGAGCCAGCCTACGTCCTGCACCGCTACGACTGGAGCGAATCCAGCCTGATCCTTGAGGTGTTCACCCGTACCTACGGCCGCGTGGCGCTGATTGCCCGTGGTGCCAAAAAGCCCAGCTCCAGCTTCAGGCCGATCTTGTTGCCGTTGCAGCCGCTGCACCTGGCTTTCGGCGGCGATGCAGAAATACGCAACCTCAAAAGTGCTGAATGGCAGGGCGGTCACGTCATGCCGACAGGTGATGCGCTGCTGTCAGGCTATTACCTTAATGAATTGCTGATGCGCCTTCTGGCAAGGGACGATCCGCACCCGGCGCTGTTCGATGCCTACGCCGCCACCGTGCAGTTGCTGGCCAGCCAGAACATCGACACCCTTCAGCTGGCGCTGCGTGCTTTTGAGTTGCGCCTGCTGCGCGACATTGGCCTGCTGCCCATGCTCGATACCGAAACCGCTACGCTGCGCGCCTTGCAAGCCGACACGCGCTACGTGCTGGTGGCGGAGGCTGGCCTTCGGCAGGCGCATGACGACGACCGCGCCAGCCTGCCCGGGGCACAATGGCAGGAACTGCAGCAGGCGCTGGGCGACAAGGCCTTGTTTTCTGATACTGTTCGAGCATGTATACCCGGCCTCAATGAGCTGAAAATCCAGTTGCGTGCCTTGCTGCACTACCATTGCGGTGTAAAGGTTCTTAAAACCCGGCAAATGATGCTGGATCTGCAAGCCCTATAACCATCGAGTTCTCCATGATTTCCATGATTTCTTTATTCCATCCGGCCCACCACCCGACGACTCCTCCGGGGGCTCACAAGACTGTCCTGTCGGTCAACATCAACAAGGTTGCGCTGCTTCGCAATACCCGTCATCTCGACATACCAAACCTGACGCACGCCGCCGAATTGTGCCTGGAAGCCGGTGCGCAGGGCATCACCGTCCATCCCCGACCCGACCAGCGGCATATTCGTTCCGATGACGTGTACGAGCTCGCGGCGCTGATGAAAGACTGGCCGCACTGCGAATTCAATATCGAAGGCAATCCCTTCCAGAACCTGATGGGCTTTGTACATGACCTCGCCGCGCGCGGTCTGCCGCTGCATCAATGCACCTTTGTGCCCGACAGTGAAGACCAGTTCACCAGCGACCACGGCTGGAGCTTCCCGCAGGATTCCGAACGGCTCGAGCCGCTGATTGAGCAGGCCCACGCGCGAGGGGTGCGGGTGAGCCTGTTCATGGACCCCTTCCCCGAGGTGATGGCCGCCGCCAAGGCAGTCGGTGCCGACCGGGTGGAGCTTTACACCGAACGCTACGCCAGCGCTTGGTCAGGCAAGGAAAAAAATAAGGCTTTAACGCGCTTTGCCAAGGCAGCACGGGCTTGCGCAGCTATTGATTTAGGAGTGAATGCCGGTCACGACCTGAACCGCGACAACCTCACGGAATTCCTACGCGCGGTGCCCGGCGTGCTGGAGGTGTCGATTGGCCACGCCCTGATTGCCGATGCGCTGGAACAGGGCTACGCCGCCACGGTCAAGGACTACCTGCGTTGCATCGATGAGGCGCTCGCGCCAGCTACGCCTTCCTGATGATTTACGGCATAGGCACGGACATCTGCGACGTGCGCCGCATTCGCGCCAGCCTCGAACGCCACGGCGAGCGTCTGGCCCAAAAAATCCTGAGCGACGGCGAACTCGACACCTGGAAAGCACGCAGCGCCCGCTGGCCAGACCGTGGTGTCAGCTACCTCGCCACCCGGTTTTCAGCCAAGGAAGCCTTCAGCAAAGCCATAGGCATAGGGATGCGAATGCCCATGACCTGGCGCTCCTGCGAAGTCGCCAAGGCAGCCAGTGGCAAACCTGAAATCGTTTTGCATGGTGCGCTCAAAGCATGGTTTGAAGAACGCCGCCTCACCGCCCACGTCAGCGTGACAGACGAAACCGATTACGCCGCCAGCTTTGTGGTGGTTGAAACCCATACACCGATTTAAAAAATAGCCATGACCCACCACGCCCCCCTCATCATCGACATCGCAGGCACCACGCTCACCAAGGTCGATAAGCAACGCCTGAAAAACCCACTGGTTGGCGGCATGATTTTGTTTGCCCGCAACTGGCAAGGCCGCGCCCAGCTCACAGCCCTGTGCGCCGCCATCAAAAGCGTTCGCAAGGATTTGCTGATTTGCGTTGACCACGAAGGCGGGCGCGTGCAGCGCTTCAAGAGTGATG